>NZ_JBQCXF010000023.1:0-25924 GCF_051956635.1 Neisseria sp. P0022.S010
AGTTCGAATTCAAATTAATTTAGGGGTCTCACTCGATTATGAAAACCAAGCACATGACAAAATTATTTGCCGGCTTCAGCGTTGCCCTCGCTGTTCAGACGGCCTTTGCAGGCAATATTACCGATATCAACGTTTCCACTTTGCCTGACAACCAAAAAATCATCAAAATCCGTTTCGACAAAGACGTCACCACACCTCATGGTTTTGTAACATCTACTCCGGCGCGTATTGCATTGGATTTTGCCAACACCAATATCCGTTTGCCCCAGCCTGTTTTGGAATATGCCGACCCCTTGTTGAATCAAATTACTGCGGCACAAAACAACGACCGCGCACGCGTGGTTTTGGGTTTGAACAAAATCAGCCAATACAATACTGAGATTCGCGGCAACGAAGTTTGGGTATTCGTAAACGAATCTACTGACCAAACCAATGCGGCCGTTGTAAATGAACGTGCGGCTACACCGTCTACCGCGCGCGCTACTCAGGCTTATCAAGCCGTTTCTGCTGCCAATATCGATTTCCGCAAAGGCGCACGCAATTCCGGCATTATTGAATTGTCTGCCCCTGGTTTCAGCGGACAGCCGGACATTAAACAGCAGCGCGACCGCGTCGTTGTTACCTTGAAAAACCATACGCTGCCGACACAAGCGCAACGCAGTTTGGATGTGGCTGACTTCAATACGCCTGTACAAAACGTTACGCTCAAACGTATCGGCAATTCTACCCAGCTCATTATCCGCAACAATAATGCGAATTGGGACATCAATACCAAAGCCTCTTCCGGCCGTTTTGTATTTGAAGTATCGCCTAAAGCCGCCAATACCGAATCCGGCGGCTTGAACCAAAATGCGAACAAATCGTTTAAAGGCCGTAAAATTTCCTTGGACTTCCAAGATGTAGAAGTCCGTACCATTTTGCAGATTTTGGCGAAAGAGTCCGGCGTGAATATTGTTGCCAGCGATACCGTCAAAGGCACCATGACCCTGTCCTTGAAAGATGTACCTTGGGATCAGGCTTTGGATTTGGTCATGCAGGCGCGCAATTTGGATATGCGCCGTCAAGGCAACATTATCAATATCGCCCCCCGCGATGAATTGTTGGCAAAAGACAAAGCCTTCTTGCAGGCGGAAAAAGAGATTGCCGAATTGGGTCCGCTGTATTCTCAAACCTTCCAGTTGAAATACAAAAACGTGGAAGAATTCCGCAAAATTCTGCGTTTGGAGGAATACGACAGCAATAATTCCAATACCCGCAACACTCTGTTGAGCAACCGAGGCAGCGCCTTAATCGATCCGGCCACCAATACGCTGATTGTAACCGACAACCGCGGCGTGATTGAGAAATTCCGCAAACTGATTGATGAATTGGACGTTCCGACCCGTCAAGTGATGGTTGAAGCGCGCATTGTCGAAGCAGAAGATACCTTCTTCCGCAACTTGGGCGTTAAATTCGGTTCCGGTGGCGCGAGCGGCCGTACGGCATGGGGCAGCAACTGGAATAATGCGCAAACCAACTACAACACCAATGCCTCGTTAAACCGTGGCGACATAGGCTACCGCACATGGTCTTTGGATCCGAACGTCAGCCTGCCGACCGCAGCCGCAGTCAACAGCATTGCGCTGGTGCGTGCGTTCTCGTCCGGCGCATTGGGTTTGGAAATCAGCGCGTCTGAAGAACAAGGTAAGAGCAAAACCATTTCCAATCCGCGCGTGCTGACACAAGACCGTAAAGAAGCCAAAATTGAATCCGGTACGGAAATCCCTTACCAAGAAGCTTCTTCCAGCGGTGCGACTTCGATTACCTTCAAGAAAGCCGTTTTGGGCTTGACCGTAACGCCGAACATTACGCCTGACGGTCAAATCATCATGACTGTGAAGATTAATCGCGATACCCCGATCGACTGTACCGTAGATTCTCTGACAACCAAGTGTATCAACACCAAACACTTGAATACCCAAGCCATGGTTGAAGATGGCGGTACGCTGATTGTCGGCGGTATTTACGAAGAAGAAAGCACCAACGCAGTGAACAAAGTTCCCGTTTTGGGCGATATTCCCGTTGTCGGCAATTTGTTCAAATCACGCGGCAAGCGTGAAAACCGCCGTGAGCTGTTGATTTTCATCACGCCGCGCATTATGGACAATGTGGGTAACAATCTGCGTTATTGATTTTAGAATGACAAACAGGCATATCTGCAAAGGTATGCCTGTTTTCGTTTTCAGACGGCCTTTCGTTTCAGACCGTCTGAAAAACCACGAACTTTTCCACGAAACCGCCATATCGTATAAAATGACCCTTATGGAAAAAATCAACGGCAATTTAATTTTAGTCGGGCTGATGGGCGCGGGCAAAACCACTTTGGGCAAGCAGCTTGCCCAAATGTTTGAATGCCCGTTTTACGACAGCGACTACGAAATCTGCACTTCATCGGGCGTATCCATTCCGACCATTTTTGAGATGGAAGGGGAAGAAGGCTTCCGCAACCGCGAAACCAATATGCTGAAAAAGCTCGCTTCCCGGCGTAACATCGTTTTATCGACCGGTGGCGGCTCCGTGTTGCGCAGTGAAAACAGACAGATTCTGCGCCAAAACGGCACGGTTGTTTATCTGCATGCCAGCCCTGAAACCTTGCTGGAGCGTACCCGTTACGACAGCAACCGGCCGCTGTTGCAAGTTGCCAACCCTTTGGCCAAACTGCAAGAGCTGTATGACCAGCGCGATACGCTGTACCGTCAAACCGCCCATTTCGTCATCGAGTCCGACAGCTGCCACAAAACGCTCAAACGGCTGATTGAAATATTGAGCGAATAACACGCTTTACAAAGGAACACCATGCGCACCCTGACTGTCCAAACCCCGTCCCATCAATACCCCATCTTTATCGGGCATAAACTGATCGAGCAGGCCGATATGCTGCTTCAGCCCTATTTAGGCAAAAAAGCGGCCATCATTACCAACGAAACCGTTGCGCCGCTTTACCTCAAACAGCTTCAGACGGCCTTAGACAGACTGGGCGTGCCGCATTTCAGCATCATCCTTTCCGACGGCGAAGAATATAAAAACTGGCAGACGCTCAACCTGATTTACGATGGCCTGATGCAAAACCGTGCCGAACGCAAAACCACTTTAATCGCTTTGGGCGGCGGCGTGATAGGCGATATGGTCGGTTTTGCCGCAGCGACTTATCAGCGTGGCGCACCTTTTATCCAAGTGCCGACCACATTGCTCAGCCAGGTTGATTCCTCGGTCGGCGGTAAAACCGCCATCAACCATCCGCTCGGTAAAAACATGATTGGCGCGTTTTACCAACCGCAAGCCGTTTTGGCCGATTTGACCGCCTTGCAAACGCTGCCGCAACGCGAACTTTCCGCAGGCATGGCCGAAGTCATCAAATACGGCGCATTGGGCGATGCCGAATTTTTTGCTTGGTTGGAAGAAAATATGGCCGACCTGATGGCGCAACATCAAGAAAAAATGGCGGAAGCCGTTTACCATTGCTGCAAAATGAAGGCCGATATTGTTGCCCAAGACGAAACCGAGCAGAGCATCCGCGCATGGCTTAATCTCGGCCACACTTTCGGCCATGCCATCGAAGCCGAAATGGGCTACGGCGTATGGCTGCATGGCGAAGCCGTTGCCGCAGGTTGCGTCCTCGCTTCCCATTTGTCGCAAATTTTGGGCAAAACCCGGCAAGCCGATACCGACCGCATTGCCGCTTTAATGAAAGCCGCCTCCCTCCCGTCTGCGCCGCCCGTTTTCTCATTTGAAAAATGGATTGAACACATGAGCCACGACAAAAAAGTCAGCAGCGGCATCATGCGTTTTGTCGGCTTGGAATACTTGGGCAAAGCCAATATCACTGAAATTACCGATATGGAAATCCTCCGTCAAACCTTGCAGCCGTATTTGTGAGGAATGAAGTAGGTTTGCTTCAAAATATAAAAAGGCCGTCTGAAAGTCATTTTCAGACGGCCTTTGGTTTTAAAGCGTTTTGATTCATCGGCTTAAAGCTAGATAAACCAATTTGAGCGGGTTGATTATTTAAAGCGTCTTTTTATCCAACTCGGCAATAATCAGAAAGCCGCTGTCAAAGCGTCGGCTGTCGGCCAGTTTCAGACGGCCTTGATGGCGTTTGACAATGGTGTCTGCGATGGACAGCCCCAGGCCGGTGCCTTGTTGTTCGGTGCCGAGAATACGGTAGAAAGGGTCGATAACGCGTTGGCGTTCGCTTGGGGGAATGCCGGGGCCGTTGTCTTCCACCCAGATGTTGAGGTATCCGGCGGTTTCGTCAAAGCCCAAATCGATGCGGCCGCCTTTGGGAGTATAGCGGATGGCGTTGTCGGTAAAGGTTTTGATAAGGGTGTAGATTTCGGTGTCATCGGCATGGATTTGGCAGTCGTTTTCGACGGCGACGCCGATGTCTTGACCTTTGGCCAGCGCCAGCGGCATGAGTTCCTGCAAGACGCGGCGGAACTGGTTTTGCAGGCTGATCAGGGTTTTGGGGCGTTGGGTTTCGGGTGCTTGGGCGCGTGCGAGGGAAAGGAGTTGCTCGAGCAAGTGGCGGTTGCGCTGTATGCTTTGTTGCAACAGGGCGGACTGCTCGCGCGCTTCGGCGGACAGCTGCATATTGTTGAGCCGCTCTGCCTGAAGGGAAAGGGCGGTCATGGGGCTGCGCAATTCGTGTGCGGCATCGGCGATAAAGCGTTGCTGTTGGCGGACGTTTTCGTCGGTACGTTGCAACAGGTTGTTGATGGCGACGACAAAGCCTTGGATTTCGCTGGGAATGTCTTGCGTGTCCATTGGCGAGAGGTCGTTGATTTGGCGCTGCTCTAAATCGTTGGACAGGGTTTTGACGGAACGCATGGCGCGATGGGTAATCCAGACGGTAAGCAGGATAATCAGGGGCAGGGCGAGAAGCATGGGGAGGATGCTCTGTACGGCGGCCATTTCGGCCAGCTCTTCGCGGTAGTCGCTTTCCTGCATGACGGCAATGCGGCCTTGCTTGGTGGTGCGGGTATAAACGCGGTAGTAATCGTCGTCGTCATCGGCCTGAATGGTGTGCAGGCCGTCTGAAATCTTCTCAGGCAGGCTGACAATGGGGTTGGGCGTATTGGGAAATTGAACGGAAATCTTGTTGTCGTTGTCGAGCGAGTGTTTCTCGTCATCGGCATCGCTCGGGTCGAGATAGTTCGCGACTTGGCGCAACAGGTCGTCTTGAACCTCTTGGGTCTCGTGATAAGTATCGTAATAAGAAAATATGCCTGCAAGGATGGAGAGGGGCAGGAGCATGCAGATCAGGGCGAGGCTGATTCGGACTTGCAGGGATTGTTTGATGGTGTGGATAAGGCGTTGCATGGTTTGTGTGTTGATATTGTTTTGGTTTTTCAGACGGCCTGGTTGTTTTGTGCAACCAGCCAGCCGACCCCGCGGACGTTTTGAATCGCTTCTTTGCCGAGTTTTTTGCGTAAGGCGTGAATCAGGAAGTCAACGGCGTTGCTTTCGACTTCTTCGCCCCAGCCATAAATTTTGTCCTCCAAATCGCTGCGCGACAGAATCATGCCCGGACGCAGCAGCAGGGCTTGGAGGACGGCAAATTCTTTGTTGCTGAGCATGACGGCCTGTTCCTGCCCGACTACTTCCGCCTGATGGGTGGAAGGGTTGAGCGTGATGATGCCGTTGGTCAGCAGCGTTTGCGCCTGTCCGCCGTGTCGGCGCAATACGGCGCGCATGCGGGCTTGCAGTTCTGCCATGTCGAAGGGTTTGACGATGTAGTCGTCTGCGCCGCCGTCCAGGCCGTTGAGTCGGCTGTGCAAATCGTCGCGCGCGGTTACGATTAAGACGGGAACGGTACAGCTGCCGTTGCGGATTTGCGCCAATACGTCCAAACCGTCTTTGCCGGGCAAACCCAAATCCAAGAGCAGCAAATCGTATGCTTGTGCCGCCACTGCCGCGGCCACTTCCGAACCGCGGCTGACCCAATCAACAGCGTAGCCGGCGTCTTTCAGATTGGCACTGACGGCTTGGGCAATCATGGCATCGTCTTCAACCAATAATACGCGCATGGAAGTTCTCCGGAGGATGGGTGGATAGTGATTATAACCGCACTCAATTAGTAAAAATTTAGGAAGGGTTGAAAAACTGATTTTTTGCAAAAGATGAGGCCGTCTGAAATTCGGTTTTCAGACGGCCTGTATGCTTCAATCCCGATTATTTAGGGTTTTTCTCAATCAAGGCAACCAGTTGGTCGATATAGCCTTGGACAAATTCACGCGCGGATTCGATGAGTCGGCCGTTGTCGTCAAACAGGGTGGGCGAGTTGCCGAGGAACACTTCCGGCTGGCCGGTCAGCGGCATATCGAAATATGAGAGAGCAAGGCGCAGATTTTTTTGCGCGCTATAACCGCCCATTTTGCCGACGGAATGGCTGATGATGCCGGCCGGTGTTTTTTTCCAGGCAACATCGGCATTGGGTTTGGAGCCGATGTCGATGGTGTTTTTCAGGCAGGCCGGGACGGTGCGGTTGTTTTCGGAAGTCACGAACAATACGCCGGCTGAAGCTTTGATGGTTTCGCGGAACTCGGTATAGCTGGACGGAGTGGGGAAGTCGGTAACGGCAGGATCGTCGTAGTCGAAGTTATACAAAGGCAAATGGCCGATTTCGACGATTTGTGCTTCGTAGCCTTCGGGGAACATGGAAATGACGTTTTGTGCGATTTTTCGTGCGAACGAACCTTTACGCAGGCTGCCGACCAAGATGCTGACTTTTTTTGACATGTTTTTCTCCTGTTTGATAATGGAAATGAAAACTATTCTGGATTTTAGTGTTGTCTAGGGAAGCGGTCAAGGTTTCAGACGGCCTGTCAGCCGGTTTATGCTAAAATAACAATTTTTCCGATATTTCAAATTATTATGCACGCTTCTGATTTTCAAGAAAATGATACGGCGCACGAATACCACGCCGACAATCCTGATTTTCCTGCTAAAACCATTGTGACGACGCTGTTTATCGGCGCATTTTTCGGCTATCTCAACGATACGTTGCTGAATGTCGCGCTTACGCCGATTATGAAAGATTTCGGTGTCGATAAGACCACGGTTCAATGGCTGACGACGGGCTTTTTGCTGGTCATGGGCGCGTTTACGCCGATTACGGCGGGCGTGATTCAATGGTTTGAAACGCGCAAAATGGTGCTGTTTACGCAGGCAACGTTTTTGGCAGGGTCGCTGATTTGCGCGTTTGCGCCGACTTTCGGAATTCTGGTTGTGGGGCGGATGGTGCAGGCAGTGTCTGCCGCGTTTTTCGTCCCGCTCCTGTTTAACGGCGTGTTGTCGATTTTCCCGCCCAACAAGCGCGGAACGGCGATGGGTGTCATTACCATGATGTTTACCGCCGCGCCTGCAATGGGGCCGACTCTGTCGGGCATCATCATCGACCATACGCATTGGCGCGTGCTGTTTGGTTTTACCGCGCCGTTTATGCTGGTGGCGATGGTATTGGTGGGCAAATATTTGACGGTTAATTTGAGCAACATCAGCCGTCCGAAGATTGATGTGTTGTCGGCCGTTTTGTCGGTCGTGGGTTTCGGCGGGCTGGTGTATGCGAGCAGTAATTTCGCCCATTTGCCGCTGGTGGAATTCATCCTGCTCTTTGCCGCCTCCGTTGCGCTGGTGGGGTGGTTTGCACACCGTCAGTTCCGTTTGGCGACGCCTTTGTTGAACCTTCGTGCGTTTGAATACAAGCAGTTCAGATATTGCGTTGTGATTTTGGCCGGCGCGGTATTCCTGTTTTTGGGATTGGAACTGATGGTGCCGATGTACACTCAGCAGGTGCTGATGCTGACCGGTACGGCAACCGGCCTGATCCTGATGCCCGCCAGCATTGCCCAAGCAGTTGCCGCACCTTTGTTCGGCAAACTGCTGGACAAAAAGGGCGGACGCTTTGTCGTCTTGCCGGCCACGGTGATGCTGGTGGTGTCGTTGGCGGTATTGTGGCTGTTTTTACGGATTGACACGCAAGTGATGATGCTGACGGCGATGTTTACGCTGTTGGCGGTGTCCGTGTCTGCCTGCGTAACCGGTGAAACCCATGGTCTGAATTCATTGCCGAAAACGCTGAATCCGCACGGTGCGGCGATTCTGACCACCATCAATCCGATTGCCGGTGCCATCGGCGCGGCGTTTTTCGTCGGTGCAACCAATATCGGCGAGAAACTTTCCAGTGCAGATATGCCGCAACAGGCAATGCTGGACGGTATCCATTTGGCGATGGGTTGCGCCTTGGTTGTCGGTGTTGTTGTCGTCATGTTCGCTTTGCGTTTGAAAGCGCATCAGAAATAAATAACAGGCCGTCTGAAACGTTCAGACGGCCTCAGTACCTCGTACAAATGTATCAATTTTTTGTAACACAATGAAGTTAAAAAATATTTTATCAATCGGCCTGATGGTGGCGGCGTGTCCGTCATGGGCTTTGGATTTCGGCCGTATTCCTGAAAATGAGATTTCCGTTTATGTGCAGGAACTGGACAGCGGCAAAGTGATTGTGGAACACCGTGCCGATGAGTTGCGCAATCCTGCTTCAACCATGAAGCTGGTAACGGCGTTTACCGCGTTTCGTATGTTGGGCGGCGATTATCGTTGGAAAACCGAGTTTAAAACCAACGGCACAATCAAAGGCGATACGCTGAAAGGCAATGTGTATTGGGTGGGGAGCGGCGATCCTGTGTTTGACCAGCATGCTCTGGTGCAGATGCAGCAACAGATGCGCGATAAGGGCATACGCCATATTGACGGACATCTGATACTCGACCGCAGCCTCTGGGGCGATGTGAAGAATCCGGATGATTTTGCTTCCGATTCTGCCGAAAGCTTTATGACGCCGCCCGATCCCAATATGTTGGCGTATAAAACCGTTGAACTTAGTGCTGAAAAAGAAGAAGACGGACGCTTGGTCATCCGTACCAATCCGCCGCTGCCGAATCTGAATATTCAAAACAAATTGACGCTTGAAGATAAGGAAGGGAAGTGCAGTGTTTTAAAAAACCACATGAAGACTTCCTATAAAAACAATACGCTGACCGTATCGGGCAAGCTGCCGGAAAGCTGCTTGGGCAAAGAGCTGTATCTGAATATGTACAGCATGAAAGAATTTGTCGGCAAAAGTTTTGTCAACCAATGGCGTCAACAAGGCGGTACGGTTTCAGACGGCCTGACGACAGGTATCGCGCCTCATGATGCGCATGTTTTGGCAAGTCATCTCTCCAAACCGCTTACCGATATCCTCACCGATATGAACAAGCATTCCAATAATCTGATTGCCCGTTCAGTTTTCCTTAAATTTGCCGGAAATATGTCTGATTACAAGCTGGCGCAGACTAAGGCCGCTTCTATCGTAAAAAGCGAGCTGGCGGTTGCCGGTATCAATACGGAAGGGCTGGTGTTGGAAAACGGCTCAGGCCTGTCCCGCGTAGAAAGGCTCAATGCGCGAATGATGGCGCAAATGTTGGAAAAAGCCTACTTTAGCCCGTTTAAAAACGAGTTTATCAGTACGCTGCCGATTGCCGGTAAAGACGGTACGCTTAAAACACGCTTGAAACAGCCCGGTGAAAACCTGCGCCTCAAAACCGGTACGCTCAAAGATGTCCGCGCACTGGCTGGATATTGGTTGGGCGAAAAGCCGTTAGTGGTTGTCGTCATTATCAACAGCCCGAAGTCAACCGATTATCTACGCGACTTGGATAAGCTGGTGTCTAAAATCGTTCAGCCGGGCGGAGATCATTGGATTGATGCTAAAGCTTCCTGCATGATTAGGTATCAGGTTTGATAAGCTAAAAAAGGCCGTCTGAAAATGTATTGACGTTTTCAGACGGCCTTTGTGTAAGAAGGGGTAGGTATTTATGTCTATTTTGAAGGATGATTCAGGGATTGGATGAATAAGCGTTTGGTGTGAATCAGCTTGAGATGGATGGTTTTATCTTTGGTATTGAAGACGTATGTTTTAAGTTTTATTTCCGGCTTCTCTTGTTTAAGTAATCGGACTTTTTACGAAAAAGCATAAGGTACAGACGAAAAAAATACCGGTAAAAACCGGTATTTTTTATTTTTAACTTGATGGCGCGGCGGACGGGGCTCGAACCCGCGACCCCCGGCGTGACAGGCCGGTACTCTAACCAACTGAGCTACCACCGCGCATCCACTGTCAAAGACAATGAAAAGGAAAGTGGTGGGTGATGACGGAGTCGAACCGCCGACATTCTGCTTGTAAGGCAGACGCTCTACCAACTGAGCTAATCACCCGAAAAAGGGAGATACTGAAAAATCAGTATTTTGAAATAATGGCGCGGCGGACGGGGCTCGAACCCGCGACCCCCGGCGTGACAGGCCGGTACTCTAACCAACTGAGCTACCACCGCGCATCCACTGTCAAAGACAATGAAAAGGAAACTTGGTGGGTGATGACGGAGTCGAACCGCCGACATTCTGCTTGTAAGGCAGACGCTCTACCAACTGAGCTAATCACCCGTGCGCAAAATTGCGAAGACGCTATTAAACCAAAAAATCCTGATGCGCGCAAGATTTATTTGCCGATTATTAGATGTCTCCCTGCAAGCACCAGTTTTCAAAGGAAATAATTTCTTCCTGCTTGCCTGCGACAACCAAAATATCGCCGTTTTCCAAAACAAAATCAGGATCAAGGTCTTGGATTTTTCCGGTCTTGCGGCGGATAAACAATAGCTTCAGATGATGGGCGGACAAGGGCAGTTCGCGGATGGTTTTGCCGATGGCGTGTGCCTCGCCGTGCAACGGGAAGGCGTGACGGGAGATGGCTTTGCTGTCTTCGTCTGAGAAGCTGTCATCATCGCTGCCGATAAACAAGTCTTGCAACGATGCATAGCGGCTGTGACGGATATGGGTTATGGTTTGATAAACATGGTTGTAGGAGAGGCCGTGGCCCAACATGGCATAGCTTGCCAGTACCAGGCTGGTTTCTTTGGTGTCGGAAACGGTTTCTTCCGCGCCCATTTCGGTGAAGGTTTTGACGTAATCGTCATTGGTGGCGCGAACATAAACCGGCATGCTCGGATGCATGGACATGATGTTGCCGAGAACATGTTGGGTCTCGTGCATATTGTTCAGCGTAATAACCACCATTTTAGCGCGTCCCAAGCCGGCGGCTTCCAAGACTTCACGGCGTTTGGCATCGCCAAAGGAAACCGGTTCGCCTGCGTTGCGTGCCACTTGTACGCGTGCGATGTCCAAGTCGAGGGCGAAGTAGGGAATGCCTTCTTGAGCCAATACGCGGGCAACCGATTGGCCGCCGCGTCCGAAACCGATAATCAGGACGTGTTCGGATTTGCTCATGGTTTCCACCAGCATGGAGTGCAAGTCCAAGGCTTTCATGTCCCAGTCGGATTTGACGAAGCGGCTGACGATGGCATCGCTGCTGCCCAAGATAAATGGTGCGGCAATCATGGAGAGCAAGACGGCTGCGGTGGCCGCTTGTTCCAATTCGGGCGAAACCATATTGATTTTGCTGGAAATGGCCAGCATCACGAAACCGAACTCACCGCCTTGCGCCAAATAAAGCGCACTCTTGAGGCTGTCGCCCACAGGGTTTTTCATGCGCAAAGCGATGATGAAGACGACCAGTGCTTTCAAGACTAACAGGATGACCAACAAAATCAGGATTTGCTGCCAATTGCCGATCAGCGCCTGAATATCCAGCTTCATGCCGACAGTGATGAAGAAGAAGCCGAGCAGGATGTCGCGGAATGGGCGGATGTCGTCTTCCACCTGAATACGGTATTCGGTTTCGGAAAGCAGCATACCGGCGACGAATGCGCCCAATGCCATAGACAGGCCTTCAAGCTCTGTCAGATAGGCTACGCCCAAAGTAACCAGCAAAACGTTGATCATGAAGAGTTCGGACGATTTGCGTTTGGCAACCAGTCTGAACCAGCGCGACATCACACGGCTGCCGATAACGAACAAAATACCCAAGGTCAGCAACATTTTCAAACCGGCCAAGCCCAGTTCTACCCACAAGTTGCCTTCGCTGCCGCCTGCAAGCGCCGGAATCAGAATCATCAGCGGTACAACGGCAATATCCTGCATCAGCAAAACGCCCATGGCCATTTGACCATGCGGCTGACCAAGCTCGGTTTTCTCCGACAAAATGCGGCTGACGATGGCGGTGGACGACATGGTCAGTGCGCCGGCGGTGGCAAACGCCCAGTTAAACGGCGTGCCCATCGCCATCAAAATGCCCATAATCGAGAGCATGGTAACGATGACTTGCAAACCGCCCAAACCGAATACGAGGCGGCGCATGGCCTTGAGCTTAGGCAGGGAGAATTCGAGGCCGATGCTGAACATCAAGAACACAATGCCGATTTCGCCCAAATAGTCGGTAGCGTGGCTTTGCGGAATCAATCTGAACATACCCGGACCGGCAATAAAACCGACCAAAAGATAACCGAGCATGGAAGGAATGTTGAATTTGCGGCAGCAGATAACCGTAATAACGGCAACCAACAGAACAATGACAATGGGAGCAAGGGAAAATTCGTGCATAGAGTGGGCGGCCTTTCATTAAAAGTAAATATTGTTATATAGAGGCCGTCTGAAACACGTCGAAAACTGACAGTAAACCCAAATAAAAACGCACAGAATGAACTTCATTTCTGCGATTTGATTTCCCGTATCATGCTTATTTGGATTTACTGTTTCGAGCGTTATCTAACGGATTATTAAGATTATATCAAGATAGAATGTAAAATAGTGTTTTGATTGACAAAAAGGGCCGTCTGAAATATTCAGACGGCCTTTAAATAAACAAACGGTTTAAGGCATCAACATGCCGCCGTTGACATGAAGTGTCTGACCGGTAATGTATTTTGCCTGATCAGAAGCCAAGAACAAGACTGCATCGGCAATATCTTGCGCTTCACCGAATTTGCCCAAAGAAGTTTGCGCTTCAAAGGTTTTGCGGGTTTCTTCCGGCAGGGCGCGGGTCATATCGGTGTCGATAAAGCCCGGGGCGACGCAGTTGACGGTAATGCCGCGGCTGCCGACTTCGCGAGCCATAGATTTGGAGAAACCGATCAAGCCCGCTTTTGCCGCGGCATAGTTGGTCTGACCGGCATTACCCATCACGCCGACAACGGATGTAATGTTGATGATGCGGCCGGTACGCTGTTTCATCATGCCGCGCAATACGGCTTTAGAGGCGCGGAAGACGGATTTGAGGTTGACCTGCATGATGTCGTCCCATTCTTCCTCTTTCATGCGCATCAGGAGGTTGTCGCGGGTAATGCCGGCGTTGTTGACCAAAATATCCAGTTTGCCGAATTCTTTCTCGATGTCGGCAATCAGGTTTTCGATGGTTTCAGGTTCGGCAGAATTCAATGCACGGCCTTCGCCGCCCCATTGCGCCAAGCGCTTGCTAATTGCAACCGCACCGCTTTCGCTGGTGGCCGTGCCGATAACTTTTGCACCGGCCGCAGCCAAAGTATCGGCAATCGCCGCACCAATACCGCGCGATGCGCCGGTTACCAAAGCGATTTTACCGCTTAAATCTTGTGTACTCATGTTTTATTCCTTAATTGCGATTGGAAAAATGGTTTCAGACGGCCTTATACCACGAATAGGTTTTTTAATCTAATTTTTGTCGGTAGGTCGTTTGAAAGGGTTGTGTATGCTATGAATCTGCTTCGGGTAAGCCGATTACTATGTATGGCGGAATATCTAGAACATAGTTGACCCAGTTTCTGAAACTGTATTTTTGATAAATTTTGGCCGGAAGCTCGTGATAAGGTCTTTCCAAAAACTCGTCCAGTCCGTCAAAGGTTTTTTCATCCCAAATATAGATATTGTCAGGATGGTAAAAATCATATTCAGCAACATGGATGTTGGTAGTAATCAGTTTTTTACGGTAACCAACTGCTTCGATAGTGCGGAAGGATAATCCTGTGTGTATAGGGGTTTTGAAATCTAGCAATACCTTGCTTTGTTGCTCTCGGTGTATGTTTTCGGCAAAGCTGATAGGTTGCAGGGTGGCTTTGATGTTTTCGGGATAGGTCTCGTGATGTAGTGCCAGGCTTCCTTGGTCAATATGGTAGATGGTAAAGTCCAAATTCCAGTTTTTCTCTGATGCATAGCGTGCAAAAGTGGCAATTGCCTGATCTCTTTTTAGAACGGGTAGATGTGCACCGATAAAGTAGAAGTCAGATGAAATTTCTGAGCTTTCTGCTAAGTTTTCAAAATAAAAATTGCTTGCAGGGTGGAGGTGACCCATATATTTCTTAATATCTTTGGGGTCAAAGACATAAAAGCGGTCAAATAATTCTATGTTTTCTTTAGCTTGGGGAAATCTGTCTATGCCGTCAGGTTGGTAGGCAACTATGGATTTTTGGGTTTTTTGTTTGATTTTGAGCAGCAGATCTTTTGGGTACACCTGACCACCCAGAATGAGGGCATAGTCAAAAGATTCGTAATTGTCTATGAGTTCGGATGTTTTCTTATGGATTGCTTCAAAGTGCAACCTAGCCGTTTCTTCAATTAATTTCTTTTTAGCATCCTTTTTACGGAAGATATTTTTTCGGACAAATGTATCCAGCCTCATGCGGAGAGATTTATATTTGAACGGAGGGGCAATGTGGTCGTAGCTTATATCTACGACCTCAAAACCGTATTTCTTAAGATGGTCAATTACCAAACTTTCCATTTTATTAACGCGAAGCATGCCGAGTAGGATAATGGGTTTCTTACTCATAAATAAGTTACTCCAAGGGATGATTTTTGTTTCATAAGATTAAATTTCCGTAGTAAGTATTCTTTGTAGTACGCCAATGCCTGTTTTTTGTTTCCTTGCTGCCATAAGCGATTGGCAGCTTGTTTGTATTTTTGGTAGGAATTAGAGAAGTGTAATGTAGTTTTTAGATTTTGATGGAAATAACCATCATACCAAGGAGACTTTCTATAAAAAGAATCATAAACAGGATGGAAACCAAGATGATGCCAAGGCTTGGTTCCGCCGATAAAATGAACAAGCCGGATATTGTTAGGGTTATCGTTTAGTTCTTCCGCCCGGTGGTGCCAATGTATCCAATTGTAGGCACCCTACTTTACCTTTGCAGCTTAGATTGAGCAGATCTTGATCCGGACATGCCAAGATAAATTTGCTGAGTTCGACTTGCCGTATTTTCTCGCTTAGGATAGTGTAAGCGGATGATTCGTTCCAAAATTTGTTGTTAAACAGCAGTACGCCTGAATTGAAGTAGGGGTCTGTACTTCTAAAACCGAATACATTCAATTTGTTGATGTAGGCACGGTAAAGTGTTGTTTCTGGAACGGCTGCGAGAAGTTTGCGGTCAAGGTTGACGGTAAACAGTTCTGATATATCGCCTAAGCAGAGAACGTCTGTGTCCAAGTAGAGTGCAGTATCGCTTATATCGCCAAGTATGGCGGGTATGCACATCCGGTAGTACATGGCGATGGTGAAATAGCTGGTTGTCTGCAGGGTAGAAAAATAATCTGTATTCAGGTGATAAACCGTTACGGCGTAATTTGGATTGATATTTTCTAGTTGGTTGAAAATATCGAAGTCATAATTTTCCGAACCGCTGACCAAGAGATGAAAATGAATAGGAAAGCGGTTGTTTGCCAAAACAGAGAGCATGGATGTGCCGATATGGCGGATGTAGTTTTGATCGGCCGCATAGACAATATGTTGCACGGTTGCTGCTGGCTGGTGTGTCCTGATAGGAATTACAGAAGTCAGCAGCTTTTCCTTGTCAAACATTTAAATTCTCCACAACTTCTCTATCGATTTCAGGTAATCCGATAGGGATATTCGGTTCAATATCAAATGCGCAGCTGATCCAGTTGCTGAAGCTGTATTTGTGCTTCAAGCCTGGGGCAAGCGGTACATACGGCAAGGTCAGGAAGGCTTTGAGTTCTTCAAGGTTGCTTCCGTCCCAGTAGAACATATTGTTCGGGTGATAAAAATCGTAATGTACGATGGTCGGATTGGTCGTAATCAGTTTTTTGTCCAAACCAATCGCTTCGAAAATCCGCAAAGAGAGACCGTAGTGCTTGCGGTTGAGGAAATCCACCAATACGGAGGATTTGGCCGCTTCTTCTAAGTTTTGACGATAGGAGAGGGCGTTTTCAAAGGAGAAAAACTCGACTTCTGGAATGCCCAAAGCCGCTTTTTCTTCTTCGATTTTCTTGCTGGCCAAGCGGAAATCTATTTCTAAACCGATTGAACGTGCAGCTTCGCAAAATGCGCGGATGTCGTTGTTGCGGTCGGCGGCGTACGAGCCGATAAACAAGATTTTGTTTTGCGGGTTTTCAGACGGCCTGAAGCTGTCAAAGTAGAAGCTGGTGGTTGGAAAGAGTTTTTCGGCGTATTCGGGGTGTTTGCCTTGGTCAAACGGATCGAAAAAGTAAAATTTGTCGAAAAATTCGATGTTGTCGAAGTCTTCTTTTAAGAAGGTCAGGGCTTCCCAGTTGTAGTACACCATTAGTTTGGAATGCGCTCTGAGCTTGGCGATAAAGTCTTTCGGATAGGCGCCCAGCCAAATCATGAAGCAATAATCCGCTTGTTCGGGATGTTCGCTTAACAGGGTATTGAGGCGTTCTTCTACGGCGCGGAACATGGTCCGTTTTTTGAAGTCTTTTTGTCCAAGAATATTTCGATACCAGATTTTTTTCAGCCGTTGAAATACATTTTTGTATTTGAACTCTTTTTCTTCATAGGTCAGGGACAGTACTTCAAATCCGCATTTCTCCAAGTTCTCAATAATGAGTTCGTGGATTTTGAAGAGTTCCGGCATGGCGAGAATGACTTTTTTCTTACTCATAATGTATTCAATATAATATTTTGTCAGGCAGGGTTATCTGCCGTAGACAATAAGGTTAATCAATGCCGAGCAGGCGGTTTAGCCATTGTGTAAACGAATAATAGGCTTTGATTTCAGGGGCGGGTTGCTGATACGGGCGCGCCAAAAATTTAGGCAATGCGTCTAAATTACCGCCGTCCCATACGAACACACGGTCTGGGTGGTATAGGTCGGTCTCTAAAATATGTTTATTGGTGGTAATCAGTTTTTTATCGAAACGCAACGCATCAAAGATACGGAATGATAAGCCGTAATGTTCGAATTGTGCAAAATCGACGACCGCACCGCAACTTTGTACTTGGCTGAGGTTTTCTTCAAAGCTGAGGATGCTGCTGCGGTCGAGATAGCGGATGCCGTTGTGTCCGAAGGCTTTTTCGGCCCTGTCATCTTTGCAGTAGATATGGAAATCCAAGGGTAAATTGAGGCGTTCAGTTTCTTGGATAAAGCGTTTGGTTTGCTCTTCGCGTCTAAGTTCGTAGCCGCCTAAAAAGTAGAGTTTGTTGGTGGGTGCATATTCCGCCACGGGAAAGTCAAAGTAAAAATTAGTGGTGGCTTTGAAACGGCATTGTGGATATTTTTGAATATCGTCGGGATCGAAAATCCAACATTGGTCAAAATAATCCAAATATTCAATAATATCTGGAAAACGACCTACGCCATCCCATTGATAATTCACGCAAACATTGCTGTGTTCTCGGATGGTGGCGATGATTTCTTTGGGGTAAATATTGGCGCGGATACAGAGCGCATAATCGGCTTTTTTACCGTTTAGCAAGGCCAATTTTTGCTGAATGTCGTCGAGGTGGCGGCTGTATTTGAGGTATTTTTTATAGTTGCCGTCTTTGGTGATGTGTTTGTGATAGAGGTTTTTGAGTCTGCTGCCCAAGTTCGGGTAATAGGAATCCCGGTCGTCATAGCACAGGTTGATGACCTCAAAACCAAGAAAACGCAGATTTTTTTCGATACATTGATCCAGTCCGTACATGTAGGGAACGGCAAGAATAATGGTTTTTTTCATAATGTATTCGGATTGGAGTGGAGCTGATTTTTCAGACGGCCTTGCCTGACAGGATAAGGCCGTCTGAAAACGTTTTAGTGGGCTTCAATAAATGCGGCCACTTGATCGGCATTGGTCAATGCGCTGCATACGGCTTCTTTGTTAATGCGTTTGGCGAGGCCTGCGAGGACTTTGCCGGGGCCGCACTCGGCGGATTCGGTGATGCCTTCGGAAACCAATGCGTTGACGGTTTCTGTCCAGCGCACCGGGCTGTACAGTTGGCGTACTAGGGCATCTTTGATTTTATCGGCATCATCATAAGAGGCAACATCGGCGTTATGAATGACGCGGATTTGCGGTTGTTTGATGGTGATGTCTTTCAATGCTTCGGCAAGTTTTTCCGCTGCGGGCTTCATGAGGCTGCAATGTGAGGGAACGGAAACGGGCAGCGGCAGGGCGCGTTTGGCCCCGGCTTCTTTGGCGGCGGCCATGGCGCGTTCGACTGCGGCGGTGTTGCCGGCGATCACGACTTGGCCCGGGGAGTTGAAGTTGACGGCTTCAACGACTTCGCCTTGTGCGGCTTCGGCACAAATGGCTTTGACTTGTTCGTCTTCCAAACCCAAAATAGCGGCCATTGCACCTACGCCTTGCGGTACGGCAGATTGCATGAGTTCGGCGCGCAGGCGGACCAGTTTGACTGCGTCTGCAAAATCCAATGCGCCGGCGGCGACGAGGGCGGTGTATTCGCCGAGGCTGTGGCCTGCAACGACGGAAGGGGTTTTGCCGCCTGCTTCTAAGTAGGCGCGGTAGGTGGCAATGCCGGCGGCCAGCATGATGGGCTGGGTGTTGACGGTTTGTCCGATTAATTCGGCATCTTCGCCGTTAATCATTGCCCACAGGTCTTGACCCAATACGGCGGAAACTTCGTCAAATGTGGCTTTAACGATGGCTTGCTCGGCAAAGCCGTTCATCATGCCTAGGCTTTGTGAGCCTTGTCCGGGAAAGAAGAATGCGAAAGACATGGTAATTCCTTATTGGTTTGAATGTTTGAGGGTGTCTGCCAGCAGAAGGAGGGTGGCGGCAGTATTGGTTGCGGCACCCAGTCGGAAGGTGCGGATAAATCCGGATTTGCTGGTTTTATGCCGGAATGCAAGGCTGCCGCAATAACCGCCCGGCCAACCGCCAAGCAGGTTGAGCAGATGCAATTTTGCTTCGGGTATGCGCCTGCCGTGGTTGCGTGCGCGCTGTTTGTCTTGGTAGTAAAGCAGGAAAACGTATGCGCTCAGTGCGAGATAGGCGATTGCCAGTTTGGGCAATATTACAGCCGTTATGCTTAAAAACAGGCCGCTGATGCAGAATGCAAACGTTAGGGATTTCATGGGTTTGAGCAGAATATGCCGTCTGAAAGAGGTGTTCAGACGGCCCAACCATTAGTATTTCACCAAAACCGCACCCCAAGCAAAACCGCCGCCGATGCCTTCGAGCAAGAGGTTTTGTCCGCGTTTGATTTGGCCGTTTTTAATGCCGACATCCAGTGCCAACGGAATGGAGGCTGCGGAAGTGTTGCCGTGGTCTTGGACGGTCAAGATCACTTTGTCCATGCTCAAGCCCAAGTGTTTGGCGGTAGAGTCGATAATGCGCTTGTTGGCTTGGTGCGGCACAATCCAATCGATTTGATCGGCGGTGTATCCGGCTTCTTCGATAACGTCATCTGCAATTTTTGCCAGCATTTTGACGGCAAATTTGAATACGCCGGGACCGTCCATGCTGATGTAGGGCGACCCGCAAACCTGGCCGTTGGCGATTTGTCCGGGGACGTTTAAAAGGTTGAGGTAGTTGCCGTCGGCTTTGAGTTTGCTGTGGATGATGCCCGGTTCGTCAGATGCGCTTAAGACAACCGAGCCTGCGCCGTCGCCAAAGAGGACGCAGGTGGTGCGGTCGTTCCAATCGACGATGCGGCTGAAGGTTTCCGCGCCGATAACCAAAGCGTTTTTCGCCATGCCGCTTTTGATGTAGGCATTGGCAGTGGTCATGGCATACATAAAACCGGCGCACACGGCTTGTACGTCAAAGGCGGGGCAGCCGTTGGTTATGCCTAATTTTTGCTGAACGATGGTCGCAGTGGAGGGGAACTGCATATCGGGAGTGGCTGTGGCGACGATAATCAGGTCGATGTCGTCAGCCTGTAAATGGGCATCTGCCAAGGCGCGGCGTGCTGATTCGGCGGCCAAGTCGCTGGTTTTTTCGCCCTCGTCTGCAATATGGCGGAATTTGATGCCTGTACGCGTGGTAATCCATTCGTCGGAAGTATCCACTTTTTTGGCAAGGTCGTCATTGCTGACGCGGTTGGCAGGAAGATAGCTACCTGTGCCGGAAATTTTGGCATATTGCATGAGAACGGCCTTTTTAGAGAGTTAATTCAGATAGTCGGATATTGTAAGCGAAAATGGGGAAATTCCCAATATGAAGCATGAAGTTGGTGTTTCAAAGATAAAAACAGGCCGTCTGAACATTTTGAAGTTTCAGACGGCCTGTGTATATCAGCCTTAAGCTTCCGTGGCCGGAGAGGCGGTTTCTTCCTGCTCTGTTTCTGCTTTGGCGGCTTCTAAAGCGGCCAACTGGGTGGCTACGCCTTGTTCGATTTGGGCGAGGCCAGCGGATTTGGCTTCGTGGTAGGCTTCTTCCAAAGCATAACGGAAGCCGACTTCGTCGGTTCCGCCGTGGCTCTTAATCACGATACCGCGTAAACCAAGCAGGATGGCGCCGTTAAATTTGCGCGGATCGAGTTTGCCTTTCAAGCCTTTGAGTGCGGGCAGGGCGGCAATGGCGGCAAGTTTGTTGAACAGGGTGCTTTGGAATTCACGGCGGATGGCGCCGCTCATGAATTTAACCGCGCCTTCGATGGTTTTGAGCATAACGTTGCCGACAAACCCATCCGCGACAACGACATCGGCTTCGCCATACAAAACGCTGTTGCTTTCGATATTGCCGATGAAGTTGAGTTTGCTGCTGCTCAACAGTTTAAAGGTTTGTTTGACGGCATCCGTGCCCTTGATGTCTTCTGTACCGACGTTCAAGAGGGCGACGCGCGGGCTGCCTTTTTCCGGGTGCAGGGCGTGTACCAGCTCGCTGCCGATGATGGCAAATTGAACCAGTTGCTCGGGTGTGCAATCGACATTTGCACCCAAATCCAAAGCTAAGGTAACGTGTTCGCTGTCGGAAGGCAGGAATTTGGCGATGGCAGGTCGCTCAATGCCGGGAATGGTCTTGAGGACGAATCGGGCGGTCGCCATCAATGCGCCGGTATTGCCTGCCGATACGGCGGCTTGCGCGTTGCCTTCTTTAACTTGGTTGATGGCGATGCGCATGGATGATTCTTTTTTGTTTTTCAGCGCGGATTGCGGCGCTTCATCCATTTCAACAACTTGTGCTGCATGGCAGACGGTAATGCGGTCCATGGGCGCGCCTGCCGAGCTTAATGCTTGGCGGACTGCTGCTTCATCGCCGACCATAATCAGATGTACGTCGGATTGTTGTTTGAGGAAATCCACTGCACCGGGGACGGTAATCGCAAGGCCTGCATCTCCGCCCATGGCATCTACGGCCAGTGTAATCATGTTGTTCTCCGGTTTGTGTGTTTCAGACGGCCTCGGACCATCGGACGAGCACATTCATCTGATTTTCAGGAGATGGATTGAAAATCAGATGGGAAGGCTTGTTGCGAGGGTCATGCCGGATTTATCGGTTTTGCGCGGCCAATTTATTGTGTTCGTCGATGTCCAGTGCATCCCAAGGATAATTGATCCACCAGTCTTCCACGGTAATGCCGCTGAAATAAGGGATGCCTTCGGGAATCTTGCCGACTTTGGCTTTGATTTTTTCATGCAATACTGCCACGCCGATGGTGCCGAAATCTTCTTTCAACAATTCGTTCAGGCAGAATTCCATGGTAACGCGGCTGTCGTCCACTTCGTCAACAACCAGTACGTTTTTGCCTTTCAGTACATCGGGAACGGGATCGAGCCATTGGACCTTTTTCACTTCCTCGGTCACTTGACCTTCGTGATCGTTGTCGTAGTAGGCTGTGGTCACGGCGTAAATCGGGATTTCCAAGAAGCAGCGCAACATGCGGGCAGGGATAAAACCGCCGCCGCCAATGGCAATCATGGCATCGTATTTGGTGCCGGAGTTTTGGATTTTTTCCGCCAATCCTTTGATTACGCGGTGGATGTCGTCGTAGGTGTACCAGATTTTACGTTTCATGGTGTGCTTCCGAAGAGGAAAATACAGGGTGCAATGCAAAAAAGCCAGTCATTGCATGGCAATATTCTGGCTTTTTCAGTCAGACGAACGGATTATTCGCCTTTAGCTTTTACCACTTTACGGCCACGGTACATACCGTTTGGAGAAATGTGGTGTGGACGATGCACTTCGCCGGTTGCGCTGTCGACAGACAGAGAAGGCGCAGTCAGAGCGTCGTGTGAACGGTGCATACCGCGTTTAGAAGGGGATTTTTTGTTTTGTTGAACGGCCATTTCAAGCTCCTAAATAAATAAACTGTGTCCTAATTAACTGCTTTTCAAACCTGCTAAAACAGCGAAGGGGTTTGGTTTGTCCCGATTGACTTCTTCCAGTGTTCCATTGTTGCCGCAGTCTTCGTGTCGAGGGGAGAAAGGGAGCGACATCAGGATTTGGTCTTCAACCAGAGTCCGCACGTCAAGCTCTTTTTCGAGCAGCATGCCTTCCAATTCTTCATCGGCAAGCATGGCTTCGTCCAAACTCTCTTCATCGGCAAACAGGACGATACGGCTGGTTTCATCGAGCAGAAACGGCATGGGCGTAATGCAACGCTGGCAAATCAGGGGCATGTCGGCTTTGACGTTTAAATCGAGAAACAGACGTTGTAGCCGGTCGCGGCCGCCTTGCAGCGTAAACGACACGCGCGTCTGTTTGTCGGCCGGATAATCGTGCGAACTGACTCGTTCATCCAATTCTTCGAGCAGGAAGCTGCCTTGCAGATTCTGCCCTTCGGCGGCGAAAACTTCTGGGTCAATCAAATTAGGGTATGACATAAACGGAGTATGATATAATTTCGGCGGTCTAACGTCAATGTTTTTAAGTAAAAATATGGAAGTAAAACTGCCTTTGGTTTTAGGATCGAGTTCGGTTTTCCGCTGCGGACAGCTTCGTCGGTTGGGTATTGATTTTCAGACGGCATCGCCTGATTTTGACGAAACGCCTATTGCGGGCGAGCATGCGGGCGAAACGGCGCTGCGTTTGGCTAAAGGTAAAGCCCGTTCATTGGCGGCAGCTTTCCCTGCCGCGCTGATTATCGGCGCAGACCAAGTCGCATTGTGCGAAGGACGTCAATTGGGCAAGCCGATGAACGTCGCAAATGCACAACAGATGCTGGCGGACTTGAGCGGAAAACGGATTGAATTTTACAGTGCAATCGTGCTTTTGAATACTGCCACGGGTAAGGTTCAGCATCATGTCGATCATACGGTGGTTACCATGCGCCAGTTGTCGCAGGAACAAATCAGCCGATATTTGGAACGCGAGCCGGATGCGGTTTATTGTGCCGGCGCGGCGAAGAGCGAGGGTTTGGGCGCCGCTTTGTTGGAGCGTATTGAAAGTACGGACCCAAATGCTTTGATCGGTCTTCCGATTTTCCGTCTGATTGATTTTTTGAAAAACGAAGGTGTGGAAGTTTTATAGTTTGAGGCCGTCTGAATGCGTTCAGACGGCCTGAGATTTTTTGGAGCTGCAAGAATGAAACCGATTTTGTATTTGATTCCTACCCCTTTGGGTGCGCCTGATACGCCATGCCTGTTGCCGCATGAGCAACAGGCGATTGTCGGGCTGACGGATTTTGTCGTGGAAGCGGAGAAAACAGCGCGCGCGCATTTGAAACATTTGGGCGTAACTACGCCTATCCGCGAGCTGAATCTGCAAACGCTGAATGAACACACGGATTTGAAGACTTTGCCGGAATTGCTGAAACCTTTGCAAGAAGGGCGCAGTATGGGCATTGTCAGCGAGGCGGGTTGCCCGGCTGTTGCCGACCCGGGCGCGAATTTGGTGGCGTTGGCGCATAAACACGGTTTTGAAGTACGGCCTTTGGTCGGGCCGTCCAGTTTGTTGCTGGCGCTGATGGCTTCAGGTGCGAATGGGCAGAACTTTGCGTTTAAGGGTTATCTGCCGTCTGAAAAAAATGAGCGTATTCAGTGTTTGAAGGCTTTGGAGCAACGGTCGCGCCAGCAGAATGAAACGCAGCTGTTTATCGAAACGCCGTATCGCAACGATGCGTTGTTGGCTGATGCGGTGGAAAACCTGCATCCTGAAACGCGATTATGCGTGGCCACGGACTTAACCTTGCCGACACAGGAAATCATCAGCCAGACGATTGCGCAGTGGCGAAAAAGAAAAGAAATGCCGAATTTGAAAAAACGCCCGACGATTTTTGTGTTGCATGCCGCTTAAAACTGGATTGGACTTAATCTCAAACTGCATTTGTTTGAGGAAATAGAAAAAGGCCGTCTGAACAACAGACGGCCTTTGCGTTGCCTAAGCTTTTATCAAGAAACGACTTCGCCTTGGGCGCGTTGTTTTTCGATGCTGCGGTTGATGTGCCATTGTTGGGCGATAGTCAAGAGGTTGTTGACTACCCAGTACAGAACCAAACCGGCAGGGAAGAAGAAGAACATGATGGAGAAAATCAAAGGCATGACTTTCATCATTTTCGCCTGCATAGGGTCGGTTGACGGCGGATTCAGATAAGTTTGTGCAAACATGGTCGCCGCCATAATCAAAGGCAGGATGTAGAAAGGATCCGGACGGCTCAAGTCGGTAATCCAACCCAACCAAGGCGCTTGGCGCAATTCTACGGAGGCGAACAATGCCCAGTACAGGCCGATGAAGACGGGGATTTGCAACAGCATAGGCAGACAGCCGCCCAGCGGATTGATTTTCTCGTCTTTATAAAGCTGCATCATGGCTTGTTGTTGTGCCATGCGGTCATCGCCGTATTTCTCTTTGATGGCTTGCAATTTAGGCGCGGCGGCACGCATTTTTGCCATAGAGCGGTAAGAGGCGTTGGTCAACGGGTACAGCACGGCTTTGACGATGATGGTCAAAACGATGATTGCCCAGCCCCAGTTGCCGATGATGTTGTGCAGTTGGTTCAGGAGCCAGAAGAGCGGGGAGGCGAACCAGTGTACTTTGCCGTAGTCTTTGGCCAGTTGCAGTTTGTCGGCGATGTTGGCGATAACGGAAGTGGTTTGCGGACCGGCATACAGGTTGATGGCGGTTTCGGCTTTCGCGCCGGCTTGAATGGCGGCTAAAGGCACGCTGACGCTTGCGCTGTACAGGTTGTCGTTGCGGCGTTTGATGTCGATACGGCAGTCGCCTGCGGCACAAACGCTTTGGCCGTCTTTAGGCTGCAAAATCCAAGTGGACATGAAATGGTGTTCAATCATACCGAGCCAGCCGGTCGGCGTTTTGCGGATGTATTCGGCTTCGGATTTGCCGGATTTGGCATCGTCGTCCAAATCAGAGAAGCTGACTTTTTGGAAGCCGCCTTCAGGGGAGTAAACCACCGGGCCGACGTAAGAGCGGGTAAAGTAGCCTTGGCCTTCGGGTTCGCTGTGGTCGCGGACGATGCGGTAGTCTGCGCTCAGGTTGACGGGTTGGCCTTTGCTGTTGGTAATGTCGAAACGGACGTTAACCAAGTAGCTGCCTTTGGTGAAAGTATAAACTTTGTCGATTTTCAGGCCGTTGGTTTCAGGCGCGCTCAGGCGGACTTCGACTTTGTCGCCTTCCAAACTGTATTGTTTTTGCGGAGCGCTAAAGCTGATGCCTTTCAGAACGTTGTTGCCTTGTGTGTCCAAAAGCTCGGATTGGGCAACGTAGGTGTATTCCTTGCCGTCGTTAAACAGGACGAAAGGTTTGTGTTCGTCGCCGGTTGCTTTGTATTGCAAGAGGGTCAGCTGACGCAGGTCGCCGCTTTTCTCATCGATGACGG
>NZ_JBQCXF010000024.1:0-25299 GCF_051956635.1 Neisseria sp. P0022.S010
AAAAAGTGTTGAAAGCAGTTGAAGCCGGCGACAAAGCTGCTGCTCAAGCAGTTTACCAAGAATCCGTTAAAGTCATCGACCGTATCGCTGACAAAGGCGTATTCCACAAAAACAAAGCAGCCCGTCACAAAAGCCGTCTGTCTGCTAAAGTAAAAGCTTTGGCTTAATACTGACGCAGATGCCGAAAATCCTGACAATCAAAACAGGATGAATCGAGCTGATACGATGCCCCTGAGGTCCTGCCTTTCAGGGGCATTGCCGTATTCACAACCCAAACCGACTAAATAAACCTATTTACCCCCTCATCAGGCCGTCTGAAAAACAACGGAAACTCTCATGAACAAGATGTTGAAACATTCCCTAAGTATCGGATTCATTGCCGCTGCCCCGCTGGCCGCCGCCGATACCGCCCTACACTGCACCACCATTCAAGACAACGCCACCCGTTTGGCGTGTTACGACAACATCTACTCGGCGCAACTCCCCCCTCAATCCCCACTGCCGCAAGTACAAACCGAAACGGCCAAAACACCGGTTGACCTCGAAAAAAGCGTGCGCAAGAGCATTGAGAAAAAAGAAGCGGCCATTGTATTCGACAATCCTACCCACCCGAATATTTCAGACGACGTATTAAGCGAAACTGCCGACAGCTACACGCCTTTAAGCCTGATGTACGATTTGGATAAAAACGATACGCGCGGCCTATTGAGCGTACGCGAGCACAACCCTATGTACCTCATGCCCGTTTGGTACAACAGCAGCCCCAACTATTACCCTGAATCCCCTAGCCGCGGCGTAACCACGCAGGAAAAATTCAGCGAGCAAAAACGCCTCGAAACCAAAATGCAGGTTTCCTTCAAAAGCAAGATTGCCGAAGATTTATTCAAAACCCGTGCCGACGTATGGTTTGGCTACACCCAAAAATCCGACTGGCAAATCTTCAACCAAGGCCGTAAATCCGCTCCGTTCCGCAATACCGACTACGAACCCGAAATCTTCATTACCCAACCCGTTAAAGCAGACCTGCCTTTCGGCGGCAAACTGCGCATGGTCGGCGCAGGTTTTGTTCACCAGTCCAACGGTCAAAGCCGCCCGGAATCGCGCTCATGGAACCGGGTTTACGCCATGGCCGGCATGGAATGGGGCAAGCTGACCGTCATCCCTAGAGTTTGGATGCGCGCCTTCGACCAAAAAGGAGAGGACGATGACAATCCAGACATCAACAAATACATGGGTTACGGCGACTTGAAAGTCCAATACCGCTTCAATGACAAACAAAATGTTTATTCCGTCCTGCGTTACAATCCGAAAAGCGGACGCGGCGCCGTTGAAGCGGCCTATACTTTCCCCATCAAAGGCAAACTCAAAGGCGTTGTCCGCGGCTTCCACGGCTACGGAGAAAGCCTGATTGACTACAACCACAAACAAAACGGCATCGGCTTCGGCCTGATGTTCAACGACTGGGACGGCATCTAAATGACTCCATATTGTTTCAGACGGCCTTTGTAACCAAGGCGGCCGTCTGAAACAATAAGACAAAACAAGCCATTCGTTTAAAATACTCGTTTCCTAGCGTCCAAACGCGTATAATGCAAAGTTTGGGCAAAACTTGCCGGAATGAAACAAAGATGACAGAAGCCGCAGCCGAAAGCGGAAAAATCGCCAAGGCTTTAAAGAAATACTTGATTACAGGCGTGCTGGTTTGGTTGCCGATTGCCGTAACCATCTGGGCGATGAGCTACATCATCTCCGCCGCCGACAGACTGATCAACCTATTACCGGAAAGCTGGCAGCCCCAGCATTTCTGGGGGTTTAACATTCCCGGCTTGGGCATCGTCGCCGCCACAGTCGTCTTGTTCGTTACCGGCGTATTTGCCGCCAACGTATTGGGCAAACGGATTCTCGGCGCATGGGACAGCCTTTTAGGACGCATTCCCGTCGTCAAATCCATCTACTCCAGCGTTAAAAAAGTTTCCGAATCCCTGCTCTCCGACAGCAGCCGCTCGTTCAAAACCCCCGTACTGGTTCCCTTTCCGCAACCGGGCATTTGGACGATAGCCTTTGTTTCCGGCCATATTCCCGCCAAACTCAAAGGCAGCCTGCCGCAAGATGACGACTATATTTCTGTTTACGTCCCAACCACGCCCAACCCGACCGGCGGCTATTACATCATGGTGAAAAAAAGCGACGTGCGCGAGCTGGACATGAGCGTGGATCAGGCATTGAAATATGTAATTTCACTGGGCATGGTGATGCCGGATGAAATACAAATTAAAACCATCCAAGATAAAAAAACTGATAGTTTATAGCACTTATTAATCAAATTCTTAACAACAGAATAATGCATAAATATCTATTAATCATAATATTTAGCCTATCCCAAAAAATATAACCACTAAGGAATTACCACAAAGCTCGCACTTACTAATTCATAATGACTGGCAACCTACACAGACTGCGAACTTACTAGAAGTATCTAAATATGATTGAATGTAATAGTAATTTTGCGATTTTTTGGAAACGTAGTTATTATAAAGCGGAGAACTGCGCGGTAACTGGAATAGCTCCCTGCATATTTAATTTCAAAGATATTTAGGAAATACTTTAAGCATGGTTACACAAGGCAAAGAGAATGACTCACACAGCCATGCCAATATCATTACCACAGCACTAATCCGTAAATAAATCTCCTCACATTTTACTCACAGGAATAATCATGAAACGGGAAATACTATCTATTATTTTTCTAGCTACATATAGCTCACTAGCATTTTCATCAGGGGAGCTTTCATGCAAAAAAATCATACCCATTAATGTAACAGAGGGTTGGAAAAGGAATTGTACTTATCATGGCTCATCTATAAATGAAGCTTATCAAGAATATCGCAATCTAACTCAAAATCTAGGCGAGGCCCCAAACATTCTTCCAAATAAAAATCGTCGATATAAAACTTCTAGAAATGAAGTAGAAATTAATATTAATTGGAAAAATAAGAATCATGTGTTTGTAGCACAGACTTATCCCGAAGCCGAAAACTCAGGAATGGAAGTAGGCTTTAAAAAAATTAAAAATGTGATTCAAATTACAGAAATTGGTTGGACACCATAATTACCAATTTCTTATTTATAAATTAAACACTTCAATATATAAACAAGGAAATAATATGCGTACCAACTATTGCGGCCTTATCAGCGAGCAATACTTAGACCAAACCGTTACCGTCAAAGGCTGGGTACACCGCCGACGCGACCACGGCGGTGTGATTTTTATCGACCTGCGCGACCGCGAAGGCATCGTTCAAGTCGTGATTGACCCTGACACTCCGGAAGCATTTGCCGCTGCCGACTCTTCCCGCAACGAATATGTTTTGAGCATTACCGGCCGCGTACGCAACCGTCCTGAAGGTACGACCAACGACAAAATGATTTCCGGCAAAATCGAAATCCTTGCCAAAGAAATCGAAGTGTTGAACGCCGCTGCTACGCCTCCGTTCCAAATTGACGATGAAAACATCAGCGAAAACGTGCGTCTGACCAACCGCGTTATCGACTTGCGCCGTCCTACCATGCAACGCAACCTGCGCCTGCGTTATCAAGTGGCCATGGGCGTTCGCCGTTATCTGGACGCGCAAGGCTTCATCGACATCGAAACCCCGATGCTGACCCGCTCCACTCCGGAAGGCGCGCGCGACTACCTCGTACCGAGCCGCGTTCATCCGGGCGAATTCTTCGCGCTGCCGCAATCTCCGCAATTGTTCAAACAATTGCTGATGGTGGCCGGTTTCGACCGTTACTACCAAATTACCAAATGTTTCCGTGACGAAGACTTGCGTGCCGACCGTCAACCTGAATTTACTCAAATCGACTTGGAAACCTCGTTCTTGAACGAGGATGAAATCATGGACATCACCGAAGGCATGGCTAAACAAGTCTTCAAAGACGCATTGGGCGTGGATTTGGGCGATTTCCCACGCATGCCTTACTCTGAAGCCATGTTCTACTACGGCTCTGACAAACCGGACATGCGCATCAACTTGAAATTTACCGAGTTGACCGACCTGATGAAAACGGAAGAATTCAAAGTTTTCCGTGGCGCAGCCGACATGAAAGGCGGTCGCGTGGTCGCTCTGCGCGTACCGAACGGCGCGAAATTCAGCCGCAAAGAAATCGATGAATACACTAAATTTGTCGGCATCTACGGCGCGAAAGGTCTGGCATACATCAAAGTAAACGATGTCAGCAACCTTTCCAACGGCGAAGAAAGCGGCCTGCAATCTCCAATCGTGAAATTCCTGTCTGAAAACGCCCTGAAAGAAATCATCGAGCGTACCGGCGCACAAAACGGCGACATCATCTTCTTCGGCGCGGACAAAGCCAAAGTCGTGAACGAAGCCATCGGCGCATTGCGTATTAAAGTCGGCTTGGAACACGGCAAGGACAACGGCTACTTCGTAGACGAATGGAAACCTTTATGGGTTGTCGATTTCCCAATGTTCGAATACGACGAAGAAGCCGACCGCTACGTTGCCGTACACCATCCGTTTACCGCGCCAAAAGAAGGTCATGAAGACCTGATGGTTTCCGACCCTGCAAACTGCCTGGCCCGTGCCTACGACATGGTATTGAACGGCTGGGAAATCGGCGGCGGCTCTATCCGTATCCACCGCGCAGACGTACAAGAGAAAGTGTTTGCCGCACTGAAAATCAGCCCTGAAGAGCAACAAGAGAAATTCGGTTTCCTCTTGGACAACCTGAAATTCGGTGCGCCTCCTCACGGCGGCCTTGCATTCGGCCTCGACCGTCTGGTTACCCTGATGACCGGTGCCGAATCTATCCGCGACGTGATTGCCTTCCCAAAAACACAACGTGCACAATGTCTGCTGACCAATGCACCTAATGTGGTCGACGACAAACAACTTCGCGAGTTAAGCCTACGTCTGCGTCAGAAAGCAGTTGAAACAAAAGAAGCATAATTTACCGGCTTAACCTTTAAAATATCAAGGCCGTCTGAAAAATTTGAAATTTCTTTCAAATTTTTCAGACGGCCTTTCTGTATTTTAGTCGTTTATATATAATCAACTTATAAACTGTTTTATTTTAAACGTTCACTTCAATGACGTTAGAGTATAAAAAACAACCGTTTGTAAGAAAAACAAACAAATAAGCTCCACAAGCACTATCATGACTGTTACAACAATAAAGGAACCCAACAATGTTTCTAATACTGACGGGGCTGATACTGACTTTTTTTGTTTTGTTGTTTATTATTACTTCAATTATTCATAAAAAACAGTTTGCCTATAACACACACCAAGACTATAACTATCCCTCCCTTCCCTCTACCGCACATGCAACCCTCAAAGGCGGCAGCCTGACCTTGCCCGACACTGTCAGCGGACAGGATACCGTCATTGCCAAAATCCGTATCAAGTCCAACTGGATGGGACTATTGTTCTTGCCTTTTGTCGAAACCATTTCATCCAAAGGCAAATGGAAGCAATATTTCGAATACGGCGCAAAAGGCGTGCGCTATATCAATCTGAGCGACACCTTCTCCGACAGCGACAAAACTGTCCGTTTGGAAGGCAAATACCTGACTTTGGCCGATCAAGAAATCGAACTTTCCGTTTATCCGCGTGAAAACCTTGACGGCAAAAAAATCCTTGTCCTCGCGCCCCATGCCGACGATGCCGAACTCAGCGCATACGGTTTGTACGAAAAACACGCCGCCAATTCAATGATCTGCACCTTAACCGCCAGCGAAGGCGGCAGCTTCCACTATGGCAATCTTTACGGTCAATGCGACTGCGACACTCAGGCCCAATATCTGCAAAAAGGCCGGATGCGCGTTTGGAACAGCCTGACCGTCCCCCTTTTGGCCGGCGTGCCGTCTGAAAACATCCTGCAACTGGGCTACTTCGACAGCACATTGACCGCCATGCGCCAAAATCCGGAAAAAGAGATTAAATCGACCAAAATCGATACGGCCGACGTCGATATTTTCCGCCATGCCAATACCTCCCCATTGGCGCAACAACTCAAGCCCGGCTCAACCTGGAACAGCTTGGTAGACAATCTCGGCTACCTGATAGAAACATTCCAGCCGGACATTATCGTGTCGCCTTCCCCAAATATTGACACGCATCCCGACCACCAACACACAACGCTGGCCGCCATCGAAGCCCTGCGTAAAATCGATTACCGCCGCGGCAATCTGTTTTTGCACACCATCCATTATCTGAGCGACGACTTTCCAATCGGCAAAGTAGGCTCTTCCTTCAGCCTGCCGCCGCTTGCCGAACAGCCGTTTTACTTCCAAAGCATCTATTCCCATCCTTTGGACAAAGAGGAGCAAAACCGCAAACTCCTTGCCCTTGACGCCATGAACGACATCCGCCCCAATTCAGACGGCTATATGCGCTGGAGCACCATGATATTCAAAGGCCTAAACAAACTGCGGCACCACGTCCTCCATATCGACAAAGACTTGGTCAACCGCTTTGTCCGCAGCAACGAATTCTTCTATAGTGTCCCCATTACCGACCTGTACCAAGAAGAAACGCTGAAAAAAATTACCTATCAGGGCAAAGCCCAATAAACCATAAAGGCCGTCTGAAAAGATGTTTCAGACGGCCTTTATCACACCCAATCAAAACAACAAAATCACCGCATTACAAACGAAAAACACCAAGCCCAAATCCAAACGCGACAACCCAAGTTATAATAAAACCTTCCCATACGCCCCACATCATCATGCCGATTTACTTCATCGCCGATTTGCACCTGAGCGAATCCCATCCCCAACTGACCGCACTCTTCCAAAAATTTATCCAAGAAAAAGCCGTCCGCGCCCAAGCCGTATACATCCTCGGCGACCTTTTCGATTTTTGGATTGGCGATGACGAAAACAGCTCTTTGGTTCAAACCATCAAACAAACCATCCGCAGCCTGACCGAGCGCGGCATCGCCTGCTATTTTATCCATGGCAACCGCGACTTCCTCATCGGCAAAACCTTCGCCCGCGATACCGGCATAACCTTACTACCCGAGTACGCCGTGATCGACCTATTCGGCACGCCCACCCTGCTCTGTCACGGCGACACCCTCTGCACCGACGACCATTCTTATCAAAAATTCCGCCGTACCGTCCATCAAAAATGGCTGCAACGCCTGTTCCTGCTTTTGCCGCTCACACTCCGGCTGAACATCGCTGCCAAAATCCGCAGGCAGAGCAAACAGGACAAACAACACAAAACCGCCGACATCATGGACGTTAATCCAACCTTTACCCACGAAACCATCCAACGCTTCCACACGCCCCTACTCATTCACGGCCATACCCACCGCGAAAACATCCACCGCAACGCCGATTACACCCGCATCGTACTCGGCGACTGGCGCGACAATTACGCCTCCATTCTCGAAGTCGATGCCGAAGGCTACCGTTTTATCGCCTTATAAAACATCAGGCCGTCTGAAAACCGATTTCCCGATTGTTCAGACGGCCTGACCTCAAACAGTTTACGCAAACCAACCGCGTATCCGCTCCAAACCACCAAAGCGCACACACGCATCCGCATTCGCTTCAGTTTTCGGTTTCGCCCGATAAGCAATGCCGAATCCTGCCTCCCGTATCATCGGAATATCGTTCGCACCATCGCCCATCGCCACCACCTGCCACGGAGCCAAACCCAGACGCTCACGGTATTCGCGCAACAAATCCGCCTTAGCCTGCGCATCGATAATCCGCCCTTTCAGACGGCCTGTCAGCTTGCCGTTTTCCACTTCCAACACATTCGCAAAATGGAAATCCAAGCCCAAACGCCGTTGCAGGCGTTCCGTAAAAAACGTAAATCCGCCCGACACCAGCATAAACTTCACATCATTCCGTTTACACGCTTCCAACAAAAATTCCGCGCCCGGCGACAGCTGCAACACATTCTCGTACACCTCTTCCAACACGCGCTCGTCCAAGCCGGCCAGCAAAGCCACACGCTTGCGCAAAGACTGCTCAAAGTCCAACTCGCCGCGCATCGACTGCTCCGTAATCTTGGCCACCTCATCCTTCAGCCCGACACCGGCCGCAATCTCATCCACGCACTCAATCGTAATCAGCGTCGAATCCATATCGCTGACAATCAGCCCCAAATCAGCAAAAGCCACATCCGGCAACACCGCGCCATCTATCTGCTGCGCAATCAACGCCGCACGCATCCCGTCCGTCAGTTCAAAATCATCATCAACCGGCACACGCAACACCGACTTCCCTGATGGCGCAGCCACCAAATCGCCAAACGCCGACCAGTCGCACGCACCCAAATCCCCATGTTGCAACACCAAAACCTTCTTCATCTCTTTCTCCTCATACCCCAAAACCTTTGCAAACAAATCCGGTACACATTCAGCTTAAAACAACACAAACCGTATTTTTGCAAAGGCCTTAAAAAAACCAAAACAGCATTATAGCCGAACAACCCCGGCAATTTTCAGATGGCCTGGAAACAAATTCAGCTCGAGCTGCCAATACCAATATTTACATCAACAAACCAAGCAATTACTCAAAAATTTGATTTGGGACAAGCTGTTTGAAAAACTTTGCAAGCAACAGATAACTTTCTGTTGATTTTTCTTACAGTTTCGATATAGTTATTTATGGCTAGTTTGGCACTATCCCTTATATCTAGCTTTCATTGCATTACCACCTCCATTCGTTGCCAACGGCTCCCTTTCCGGTGGCAACCTTTTTTTGGCCCGATAGTTTGACAATATCAAAATTGAATCAAATAAAATAATTCGGGGACTTATATTTATTTTTAAAACAAAACGGCTTATAAAAAACAACGACTCAATTTAAACGGATATTGCCGCCAATATTTAAAAACAAACAGATCTTTCTTTATCAAGGACCTCATCAAATGCATCATTCTAAAAAACTATTCAAACTGAGCACACTTGCCCTCTGCCTTGCCGCATTGCCCCAAGCCGTTAACGCTGCGGAAGAAGTACAACAGGTGGAATTAAATCAGGTCAATGTGGTCGGCAAAAACCGCAGCCTGCGTACCGAAAATCGAAATGACTATACGACTTCGGCTATGAGTTCTACCACAGGACTGGCATTGACTCCGCGTGAGACGCCGCAATCCGTCAGCGTTATTACAAAAAACCAAATTAATGATCAAGGTATTACTACGCTTGCAGATGCGTTGAAAACAACGACTGGCGTAAATGTCGTTCGCCAAGGGAACCGCACCCATTTCCAAAGCCGCGGATTCTATATTGAAAAATTGGAAGAAGACGGCATGGCTACCACTATTGGTGCGCCGGGCATATTTGGCAGCCCTGCCAGAGACGGGCACAACATCACCGACCTTGCCATGTATGACCACATTGAAGTTGTGCGCGGTGCGGCTGGGCTGACCCAATCCAACAGCGCGCCCGGAGGTACGATTAATGCCGTACGCAAAAAACCGACAGTGAAAAAACAAATCAGTATGAATGGTTTAGCCGACCGTTTCGGCAAACGGCATATCGAATTGGATGCCTCGGGCACTTTAAGCTCAGAAAACCAACTCCGCGGGCGTATTGTCGGCAGTTTTGATCATGACAAAACCTTTCAGGATAAAGTGAAAGGGCAAAACAGCCTTCTTTACGGCATTTTGGAAAAAGACATCGGGGAAAACAGCAAGGTTTCTGTCGGCGCGTACCGTATCGCCCAGCGAAACACCCCTAATCTCAACGGTTTACCTTTATGGGAAGACGGAAGCAGTCTGCCGCGCAACAGCTATTTCGGTGCAGATTGGAATCATGGGCGGTTCATCAAAAACGGTGTTTTTGCAGAATTTGACCACTACTTCAACGACAACTGGAAATGGAACAGCAAAATCGATTGGCGAAACAGCCACTCCGACCAAAGGTATGCTTTCTTAATGGCAGACAAAAGCGGGTTGAAAGCCAATCAATCCATCGGTATTGAAGACCAACAGGCTTTCCGCTATCAGCACGACAGCAAACACCTGCATATTCAAAACAACCTGCGCGGCAAGTTTGAAGCCTTGGGTCAAACCCACGACATCTTCCTGACCCATAATTATTCGAAAGAACGCAATACCCTGCACCATACCCGTATGCAGGCAACCGGCAGCTACGATCCATTTTCTGCCGCTATCCCCCAACCTGACTGGGCTGCCGAACCATACAGCATCATGGACAGCAACAACCATTTCTATACGCACGCCCTTGCGGCAGGTACCCGCATCAATCCTACGGAAAAACTGCATCTGTTGGCAGGCGGACGCTATACCCATTGGAAACGCGACTTCGATTACAACTGGTCCCGTTATGCAGGCGCTCCGGACAATGATGCAAAAACCTATTCGGTCAAAAACAACAAATTCATTCCATACATCGGCATCACTTACGATTTCATGCCGGGGCAAAGCCTCTATGCAAGCTATACATCCATCTACAAACCGACTCTGAAAACAAATGCAGACAACAGCTATCTCGCACCCGAAGTCGGTAAAAACTACGAATTGGGTTGGAAAGGTGAATGGATGCAGGGCAAACTCAATACGGCCGTTTCCCTGTTCCAAACCGATAACACCAACGTCGGCGTACGCGTCAACGTTCCGGCCAGCGGCAACAAGAAGCAGACTTTCTACTACGTTCCCGCAAAAGAACGCAGCCGCGGTGTAGATGCGGAAATTTCCGGAGCAATCGGCGCAAATTGGAAGCTGTTTGCCGGCTATACCTACAATATCCGCAAAACAGAAAACCATCCCCATACCGAGGGCGATTTTGCCAACTGGACCCCAAAACACATTCTCCGCGCTTACAGCAGCTATACGCCGCCGTTTGCAAACGGTAAGTTAAGTATCGGTATAGGCTTGTCCAGTCAAAGCAAAACCGGCAGCAAGCTGCCCCAAGGCGGCTATACCGTTTGGAATGCCGGTTTGCAATACCGTCCGACCGACAATTTGCAACTTGGGCTGGCAGTCAACAACCTGACTGACAAACGCTACTATGAAAACAACAGCAACCGTACAAAAAACTACGGCAACTTCTACGGCGAACCGCGCAATGCCGTGTTCAGCCTGAAGTGGAAGATGTAAATAGCAGCATAGCAAGCACGGTTTGACCGCTCATTTTTTAAAAGCATAAACCAACTATTGCTGATAAAAAGGCCGTCTGAAAGTACAATTTCACTTTCAGACGGCCATTCGCACGTATTTACAAGCATTATGAAAACACTCAAAAAATTCTTTTACCTCGCCCGTCCTTTCTGGTCGGGGGCGCACGGCCGCCTCCAATGGCTGATGCTCGCCGTCCTCATCGGCTTCACCCTTTGCTCCATCACCATCAGCGTTTGGATCGCCGCGTGGGACAAACGTTTCTACGACGCACTGGCCGCATTTGACGGCGCATCCATGCCTTCGCTCATTGTCGAATACCTCGGCTACATGGCGATGATCATCGGCTGCATCGTTTGCGGCGACTGGTTGCAAAAACGCCTCATCTTCCGCTGGCGCACCCACCTGACCGAGCAATTCCAAACAAACTGGCTCGAAGGCCACAAACACTACCGCCTGCGCCTGACAGGCGAACCGGACAACCCCGACCAGCGTATCGCCGAAGACATCTACCTCCTCGCCGACAAAAGCATCAGCCTCTTTCGCTCCTTCATCAACAACGTTGCCAAATTCAGCGCGTTCGTCGCCGTACTGTGGACGCTCTCCGGCGTGCAGACCTTCAACATCGGCGGACACAACATCACCATACACGGCTACCTCGTCTGGGTTGCCCTGATTTATTCCGTCATCAGCACCGTCATCGCCCACCTTGTCGGCCGCAAACTGAAAAACCTCAATATCGACCGCCAGCACCGCGAAGCCGACTACCGCGCCGCCCTTCTGCGCGTGCGCGACCATGCCGAACAAATCGCCTTTTACAACGGCGGCGAAGCGGAAACAGGCCGTCTGAAACAACGTTACCTCCGCATCCGCGACAACTGGCGGCGACTGACCAACTGCGAATTCCGCCAAGAAACCTTTTGGGCGACCTATGTCCGCATCAGCATCTTCATCCCCATCCTCGCCACCCTGCCCATGTACCTTGCCAAAACCATGACCTTCGGCGACATGATGCAGACGCGCACATCGTTTGCCCGCGTCCAAGACAGCTTCGGCTGGTTTACCGACTCCTACCGCCGCCTGATTGAATGGGCGGCAGTCATCGAGCGGCTTTCCGGTTTTCAGACGGCCTTAGAACAAGCAGAACACAAAAGCCCCGTCCTTCAGCCACACCAAGCAGATTTGCCGCATCATCGCGGCAAAGCCGTCCTGCAAAACCTTACCGTCCACACCCAAACCGGCACCCCCCTGCTCTCCGGCATCAGCCTTGAAGCCCATACCCCTGAATGGCTATTGCTCGAAGGCAAAAGCGGCATCGGCAAATCCACGCTGCTTCGCGTGCTTGCCGGTTTATGGCCGTATTATCAAGGCAGTTTTTCACTCGAAGGCAGCCGCCTGTTTTTCCCGCAACGCCCTTACCTGCCTACCGATACCCTGCGTCAAACCGTCAGCTACCCTTATTCAGCCTGCCAAGACGACCATTTGATTCAAACCGTTTTGGAACAAGTCGGCCTAAACAGCCCCACGGGTAGGCTGCACACGTTGATCAACGATTTGGACACCCCATACGAATGGCACGGCATCCTCTCCGGCGGCGAACAGCAACGCCTCAGCCTCGCACGCGCACTGCTGCACAAACCGCAAATCCTGTTCCTCGACGAAGCCACCAACCAGCTTGATGACGAATCCGCCCTAATGTTGATGCAGACCCTCAAACAACATTTGCCCGACACTTTGGTCATCGGCATCAGCCACCAACCCAAGATTCAAACCCTGTTTGATAGTTCGCTGAATTTGAATGAAAAAATTATTTAAACGTTAAAATGTGCAAAACGCTTGCTTTCCATCCTAACAAGGGATATAGTACCAAGTAACTAGTTCTTATTGATGAGAGCTACTCCTTGGATACTTGCCTCCGGCCCTCCAACCCGGGGGCATTTTTTTACATTTTTATTTTGTGTTCGTATGGATAGGATAAAGACGAAACACCCACCACAAATCAAACCGCAAACTGCGTTTTCCAAACACCCAGGCCGTCTGAAACACACTCTCGAATATTATTCATTCCATATTTCAGACGGCCTGTTTAACCCTCTATTGCAAAGCTTGGCACAAGCACCGCTGACCGACGGCAATCAATTACTATATAATCAAACGCATCGTTATCCCTACAAAGGAGCCACACCATGACCACAAAAATTAAAATCGGTATTGTCGGTGCAACCGGATACACAGGCGTTGAATTGTTGCGCCTGCTCAGCAGCCACCCCAACGCAGAAGTTACCGCCGTTACCAGCCGAAGCGAAGCCGGTATTGAAGTAGCGGACTACTTCCCCAGCCTGCGCAGCATTTACAACCTTGCATTCCAAACGCCCGAAGAGGCCGGGCTTGACCGCTGCGACCTCGTATTCTTCGCCACACCCAACGGCGTGGCCATGAAAGAAACACCGGCCCTTGTCGAAAAAGGCGTACGCGTGATTGACCTGTCTGCCGACTTCCGCATCCGCGACATCCCCACATGGGAACAATGGTACAAAATGACCCATGCCGCACCGCAACTCGTTTCCCAAGCAGTGTACGGTTTGTGCGAACTTCACAAAGACGACATCGCCAAAGCCATGTTGGTGGCCAATCCGGGCTGCTACCCTACCTGCGTTTCCCTGCCCTTATTGCCGCTGCTTCAGGCTGGCCGTCTGAAAGCCAATGCGCCGCTGATTGCCGACTGTAAATCCGGTGTTTCCGGCGCAGGCCGCAAAGCCAGTACCCACGCCCTATTGTGCGAAGCAGGCGACAATTTCAAAGCCTACGGCGTCGGCGGCCACCGCCATCTGCCTGAAATCCGACAAACCCTGTCCGGACTGCAAGACCAGGTTTCAGACGGCCTGATTTTTGTGCCACACCTAGTTCCGATGATACGCGGTATGCACGCCACCCTGTATCTGCACCTGCAAAAACACACCGATCCTGAAGCCTTGCTGCGCGAATACTACCGCAACAGCCCCTTTGTCGATATCCTGCCTTCAGGTTCGACACCCGAAACCCGCAGCGTGCGCGGCGCCAACCTTTGCCGTATCAGCGTTCAAAAAGCGCCTGATCAAGACGACGTGTGGATTGTGCTTTCCGTCATCGACAACTTGGTTAAAGGCGCAGCCGGTCAAGCCGTACAGAATATGAACATCATGTTCGGCCTACCCGAAACCACCGGCCTGACCAATGCACCATTGATGCCTTAAGCCATCCTTATTAAAAACACAAGGCCGTCTGAAATAATGGTTTTCAGACGGCCTTTATTAATTCATACGCAAACATCACTCATACACCACGCCGGCAAGCATTTCTTCTTCATTCAAGTTGCCGTACTGTTGCTCCCAATCGTGGGTAGCCTCCACCATATCGCATTCTTTGGCGAAGGCAAGCAGCCTGCCGTCCATCTGATCCAGACTCAAACTGCCCAAGCGTTCGCATTCCGAAGCCGTCAAATTACCGTCCGCTTCATGCGCTTCCGAAGATCCGAAAGGCAGGGCAAAAAAACCCAGCACCAACGCCAGCAGCACCCAAAAAATATTTTTACGCGAACGAGTCATTTCACACCTCTCATCATAATCACATAGCAGGTTTAAGTCAGAAAAACTAAACCAAATAAAACCAAACTAAGAAAAATCGAATAGAAAATTAGAAATATCGATTTATCTAAGACAAAACGAATAATACTAAGAAAAAATAAAACATGCAATACTTTTTCTTAGGTTGAGTAATTTTTTTCTTACAATTTTATAAAAACTAAGGTAAAATACACTCAAATCGTCCAAACCATATAAAAAACATACCTCCATAAAGGCATAAACATGGATACCTTTAAAGACCGCCTGGCTTTCTTATGGAAAGATGAAGCCCGCCAAGCCAAAATCGCCGCCGACATCGATATGACCATCGCCGGATTCAGCCGTATCTGGAACGAAGGCGGCCTGCCGAAATCAGAAACGCTAAAAAAAATCAAACAACTTAAAGGCTGCAGCATAGACTGGCTGTTGACAGGCGAAGGCTCCCCCTTCCCCGATTCCGAAGCCCCAAAAGCCACGGCCACCGACACACTGGGCAACCCTGTCGATATAGACGAATTTGTCTTCGTACCGCGTTACGACATCCAGGCCGCGGCCGGACACGGCCAGCTCGTCGGCGATGAGCAGCCCATATTCGCCATGGCGTTCCGACGCTATTGGATAGAAAATTATGTGACGCGCGACATCAAAAACCTTTCCGTTATCTCAGTCAAAGGCGACTCGATGGAAGGCGTGCTGAATGATGGCGACACCATCCTCATCAACCACGGCCAAACCACGCCGCGCGACGGCCTCTATGTTTTGCGCCTCAACGAAAACCTTCTGGTCAAACGCCTGCAACTGATACCCGGCGGCATCGTCAACGTCATTTCCGCCAACGAAGCCTACCCTACTTTTGAAATCGACTTGAAAAACCCGACCGACGACGTTGCCATCATCGGCCGAGTCGAATGGTTTGGCAGAAGCATCTAAATCTGACATACTGGCGCTTGAAATTTCTGCCATGCCCTCCATGTAAGCTGGCAGACCTGTCTGCACAAACTTGCTTTGGCCAACGGTTTGCGCGACAATAGTAAAAACATTCATATAAAAGGAATCACATCATGTCAGACGAAAGCCCTATTATCTTTACTGACAGCTGCTGCACCAAAGTTGCCGACCTGATTGCCGAAGAGAACAATCCCGACCTGAAATTGCGCGTATTCGTCAACGGTGGCGGCTGTTCCGGCTTCCAATACGGTTTTACCTTTGACGAAATCAAAAACGACGACGATTTCGAAATCCAAAAAAACGGCCTGACGTTCTTGGTTGACCCAATGAGCTACCAATATCTGGTTGGTGCGGAAATCGACTACACCGAAAGCCTGCAAGGTTCTCAATTCGTCATCCGCAATCCGAATGCCGAAACGACTTGCGGTTGCGGCTCGTCCTTCTCCGTATAAACAATCCGTTTCTTCACGAAAAACAGGCCGTCTGTATCTTCAGACGGCCTTTTGTGTGAATTTATTTTAAACAATATTGGATTTATCTTATAATAATAATATCGGGCGTGAATATTTACTCTACAATAGACATAACATTGGACATGCATATTGCCATATAAATAAAAAATCATTGTCCAGCCGATTAACGACACAAAGGCATCCCCTATCCGGTCTGCCTCAGACTGCGGCCTCTGTTTTTGCCTGCATCGCAAGCCAAAACAGCTCAAACACAATAACAAAACCTCAGGCCCAACCCATTTGGTTGACGCAGTCGAAATATTCATGGGATATCAATGAGCAAACAAGAAAAATTTTTCGACGTATATGTTTCTTATCCGCCGAACACGGATAAGGAGCGCATCCATGCCTGCCTGTATGACAACCTGCCCGAAAACGAAGCCGAGAGCCTGATTCAAGCCTTGGCGGAGCGTCCGCAAGCCATTGTGGCCGAAAAATGCACGCAAGACGAGCGCGAAAATGCGCAGCATTACTTCAGCTATTTAGGTTTGGACGTCATTGTCCGTCAGGCTATGGAGTTGGAAGCGGTTGAAGAAGAACCCGTGTTGGCAGTCAACACTCCCGACCCTATCCAATGCCCCGTCTGTATGACGATTATTGACGAACTCGACGCACAGGAATGTAAGACCTGCCACTTTGATTTGACAGAAAAAAATGAGCTGGCCATCCAGCGCAAGCGCATTGAATGGCAGGAAAAAATCTCTTTCGAGCACAAAAAACAAACCGAAATTGCCCACAAGCTCAAATACGAACGCGAGCAGGAAGAGAAGAAACTGCGCAAAAAAATCCGCGCCGAATTAGAATCCCAATTACGCGAAGAGTTAGGCCAAAATCCTGAGCTGGCTGCACTTGCAGCGAGGAAGAAAACACAGTTTCTGCTTACAATGGCCATCGTATTCGCCGTTTTGAGCCTGCTTGCTCTCGGCTATATCGCTGCAAAATTCTTCTAAACTGATTTCAAAACTTAAGGCCGTCTGAAAAACAGATTTTCAGACGGCCTTTTATTTCCTTATGGATTGAACCATTTCAATCAAGCCTCTTGCACATCAACGTCCACCGACCATCTGATTTTGCCGTTGCGGTTTTGCTGCAACACCTGCACCCACAAACTCACGGCGCGGTGCAAATCCTGTCGGGATGTTGATTCGAGGAAGATTTGCGCGCGTTCACGTTCGGCAAGTCGCACCATCAGCATGGGGGCGGCGCCGAACTGGGAGACGCTTTCGGGCAAAAGTGGGGCGAGGGTTTCTTTGGCGGCGTTGAGAAATTCCATCGCATCGGCAACGCGCGGCGCGTCGGCGCGGACGGCGGTCTGGAAACCGAAGGGCGGCATGGCGAACATTTGCCGCTCGTTCAATTCGTTTTCGGCAAACACGGCGTAGTCCTGCGCTTTGACGGCGGCGAAGACGGGATGTTCGGGCAGTTGGGTCTGTATCAGCACCTTGCCGGGTTTGTCGGCACGCCCCGCCCTGCCGGACACTTGCATTAGCTCGGCGAACAGCCTTTCCTGCGCTCGGAAATCCGCGCTGTACAGGCTGCCGTCGGCGTTCAACACGATCACGAGGTTGAGCCGCGCGAAATCATGGCCTTTGGCGAGCATCTGCGTGCCGACCAGAATATCGATTTCGTTGTCGGCGATGCGGCGGTACAAATCCGCCCAGTCGTTTTTATGCGCGGTGCTGTCCCTGTCGACGCGAACAACGGTTGCTTTAGGGAGAAAGGCGCGCAGGGTTTCTTCGACGCGCTGCGTGCCGTGGCCGACGGCGGTCAGGTCTTGGTTGCCGCAGTCGGGGCATTTGAACGGGATGGGTTCGCGGTGGTCGCAATGGTGGCAGCGCAGTTGGCGGGCGCGTTGGTGCAGCACCATTTTGGCGGAGCAGTTCGGACAGCCGAAGGTATGGCCGCAGTCGCTGCAAAACAGTGCGGGCGCGAAGCCGCGACGGTTGAGGTACACCAGCGACATACCGCCCGCTTCGAAGTTCTGTTTCAAAAGCTGCAAGGCTTGCGGCGAGAAGCCGTTGTCGAGTTTCAGACGGCCTACATTAAGTATTTCTACTTGCGGCAGTTGCGCGGCGGTATGGGCGCGTTCGGTCAGTTGCAGCAGGCGGTACGCGCCGCTTTGAGCCTTGTGCCAGCTCTCTAAGCTGGGCGTGGCGCTACCCAATACGACGGGGCAGCCGCTCTGCTTCGCCCGCCACACCGCCAAATCGCGGGCATGGTAGCGCAATTCGTTGTCCTGTTTGAACGAGCCGTCGTGTTCCTCATCGACCACAATCAGCCCGACATCATCCATCGGTGTGAACACCGCCAGCCGCGTGCCGATCACCAGCTTCGCCTGCCCCAACATGGCGCGCAGATAATCCTGCGTGCGCTTGCCTGCCGCCATCTGACTATGCAACACGGCGGTCGGTACATCGGCAAAACGGTCTTCCACCCGCTTTAAAAGCTGCGGCGTGAGGTTGATTTCGGGCAACAGAAACAACACCTGCCGCCCCTGCGCCAACACTTTCGCCATCGCATCGAAATACACTTCGGTCTTGCCGCTGCCGGTGATGCCGTACAGTAGAAACGGCTGAAAACTGCCGAAGGCCGTCTGAATTTCATCGGAAGCCTGCTGCTGGTCGGCATTCAACACAAATTCAGAGTGCGAAGCCTGCCCGTGGTACGACCTCAATACAGGCTTTGCCGCTTCCGTCGTTTCAATCCAGCCTTGTTCCGCCCAATCCTCAATCAATTTCGCCGCCTGCGCGTTCACCTGCTTCAACGCCGCCATCGTCATTCCGCCCGACAGCAGCGCGTCCCACAAAGCCGCTTTTTTATTGAACCGCGCCGGCGGCGGCGTTTGCGCCCTGCCCGCTTCGTTCAGCGCGTAAAACAACGGCGGCTGCGGCATTTCCACCGCGCGCGTTTCCTTCAAACCCTGCGGCAGCGCAGCAAACACCGCCTGCCCCGTCGGATAGTGGTAATAACGCGACGTAAACGAGAGCAAATCACGCCAGCTTTGTGGTAATGGTTTTTCTTCCACAAAGGCCGTCTGAACACTCAAAATCCGCGCCGCATCCATATCGGGCGCAATATCCGTTTCCCACACAATCCCGACCACGGTTTTATTGCGGAAAGGCACAAGCACCCGCGTTCCCGGAGGGAGCGGCTCGGAATGGGAATAAGTCAAAAGGCCGTCTGAAAGCGGCACGTTCACAGCGATGCGGTGGTAAATCATACAAACAATCAAATCATTTTTTCGTATTTTAACAGCCGAAAGCTATTTTCAGACGATAAATTGAGCCTCAATACAATGCAGGCATGACAGAGGTTTGATACAATGCCTTACTTTTAACACACGCAAGTCTCTCGCATGAAAACCAAGTTAATCAAAATCTTAACACCGTTTGCCGTCCTTCCTTTGTTGGCATGCGGTCAACCTGCCGTATCCAACGCCAACGCCGCGCCTGCGCCGGCTGCCAAAGCGGAAGCGCCTGCCGACAAATCCGTTGCCGCTTCTTTGAAAGCGCGTTTGGAAAAAGTCTATGCCGCCCAAGATTTGAAAGTTTTGAGCGTCAGTGAAACACCGATTAAAGGCATTTACGAAGTTGTCGTCAGCGGCAAACAAATCATCTATACCGATGCCAAAGGCGACTATATGCTCGTCGGCGACCTCATCAACGTCAACACGCGCCAAAGCCTGACTGAAGAACGCGCCGCCGATTTGAACAAAATCGACTTCGCTTCCCTGCCTTTGGACAAAGCCATCAAAGAAGTGCGCGGCAACGGCAAACTGAAAGTCGCCGTTTTCTCCGATCCGGACTGCCCGTTCTGCAAACGCTTGGAGCATGAATTTGAAAAAATGACCGACATCACGATTTACACCTTCATGATGCCGATTCCAAGCCTGCACCCTGATGCCGCGCGCAAAGCCGAGCTGTTGTGGTGCCAACCTAATCCGACCCAGGCATGGACCGACTGGATGCGCAAAGGCAAACTCCCAAGCGGCAAAGCAAACTGCGAAAACCCTGTTGCGGAAACCACTTCATTGGGCGAACAATTCGGCTTCAACGGCACGCCGACCCTGGTCTTCCCTAACGGCCGTAGCCAAAGCGGTTACAGCCCTATGCCCCACCTCAAAGAAGTTATCGAGAAAAACCAGTAATACAGGGTTTAATCTCCATCAAGGACGCTTTACGCGTCCTTTTTCCATTTCGTCCGCCATCAATTGCTTTCAGACGGCCTCAAACAGACAAATACAAAAAAGGACGTGTCCGCCACGTCCTTTTTCCTTTTACCTTACAGGTAGAATTTCTCAACCACTTTCAGGTTTTCATCCAATTTGTACACCAGCGGCTGGCCGGTCGGGATTTCCAAGCCCATGATGTCTTCGTCTGAAATGCCTTCGATGTGTTTGGCCAACGCGCGCAGGGAGTTGCCGTGTGCCGCAACCAAAACACGTTTGCCGCTCAGAATGGCCGGAGCGATTTGGTCTTCCCAGAAAGGCAGGACGCGCTCGAGGGTAACTTTGAGGTTTTCGCCATCGGGAATAACATCGCTAGGCAGGTTGGCATAGCGGCGGTCGTTGTGGGCGGAATGCGGGTCTTTAGGATCAAGCAGCGGAGGCAGGGTGTCGTAGCTGCGGCGCCAGATGTGGACTTGCTCGTCGCCGTATTTTTCTGCGGTTTGTTTTTTATCCAAGCCTTGCAGCTGGCCGTAGTGGCGCTCGTTCAAACGCCATGATTTGATTTGCGGAACAAACAGTTGGTCGGATTCTTCCAAAACGATGTTACAGGTTTTGATGGCACGGGTCAGAACCGAAGTAAAGGCGATGTCGAATTCATAGCCTTTTTCTTTCAGCTTTTTACCTGCTGCGGCGGCTTCTGCCAAACCTTGCTCGCTCAGCTTGACGTCGCGCCAGCCGGTGAAAAGGTTTTTCGCGTTCCATTCGCTTTGTCCGTGACGGATGAATACTAATTCCATGATTGTTTGCTCCAATGAAGTTTGGGAAAAGGTATTTATAGCACACTTTGCCACCACGCTGATAACGTCGGCGGCTTCTTTTGATATGTTGCAAGTTTGCTTCTAGTCTTCAGACGGCCTTGTCGGAAGGTAAACGTCAAAACGCGTGCTTTTGCCGGTGTATTGATATGCCGGTTTGCGCCCGTCGAGAAACTCTCCCAAGCGCGGACGTTTGACGACAATGCGCTTTTTGGCGGTATCCAATGCCGCATCCAACAACTCGGCTTCGTCTTGTGCCGCGCCGACCAAGTCGTGGAAATAGGCCATTTCTTTTTTCACGGCGGCGGTTTTGCGGCGTTCCGGGTACATCGGGTCGAGGTACACCACATCGGGCCTGCCGTTTTGCGCAGATAATTCCTGCATCAAATCAACGGCATTGCCAAAGTGCAAAGTAATTCGCTGGGCAATCTCCCGTGTTTCTTCACTTTGCCCCGCCCTGTTGAGGCCGTCTGAAAGTAGACAGGCAACCGCAGGATTTTGTTCAAAAGTGTGTACATTCAAACCCAACGAGGCAAGCACGAAGCTGTCGCGCCCCAGTCCGCCGGTAGCGTCCCAGACAGTCGGTTGCGCAGTATGGTTGACGGCTTTGGCAATCAGCTCGCCGCCGCCTTTAGTGCGCCGATAATGGGCGGCACCGCCATCAAAATCAACGCGGACACGGCCTTTTTCACCGGCGCGGCATAAACTGATGCCGCTTTCGTCAGCAATAAGGAAACTGCCTGCTTCAGGCTGCCGGTCGATAACGGTCAACCCAAAAGGCACGACAAGGCTGCGAAGTTCGGCAGATGCGGTTTCGTCAAAATAAATCTTGTACATAAGGCTTATGTTTCAGACGGCCTGGAAAACTTGGGCCGTCTGAACGTTTTAATTGATGTCCAAGCGTTCCATGCGGTAGCGCATAGAGCGGAAGCTGATGCCCAAAAGTTTGGCGGCTTGGGTACGGTTGTAACGGGTTTGCTGCAAGGCCTGTTCGATGATGCTGCGTTCCACCTGGTCGAGGTAATCCTGTATCTGCATGGTGCGCGGATCAAACGGCGGAATGGGGCTGTGATTGAGCGTGGTTTGGCGCGCGTCAGGTTCGGCGATGTCGTCAAAAGAAAGGCTGCTGCGATCGGCTTTGGCCTGCGGGGCGTTTTGAATCTGCAAGTCGTCCACCTGTATCACTTGGCCGACCGTCAGTGCAACGGCGCGTTCGAGGATATTCTCCAGCTCGCGGAAGTTGCCGGGATAGCTGTAATGCAGCAGGGCTTCTTGGGCTTTGGGGCTGAGTTTGTAGGTTTGATTGCCGTGGCGGTGTTTGTACAGCAAATACAGAATCAGCGCGCCCAAGTCTTCGCGCATTTCGCGTAAAGGCGGCATATGCAGGGAGACAACGTTGAGGCGGTAATACAAGTCCTGGCGGAATGCGCCGCTTTCAACCAAGGCTTCGAGGTTTTTATGGGTTGCACAAATAATGCGTACGTCCACAAAGGTTTCCCGCGCATCGCCGATACGGCGCACGGCTTTTTCTTGGATGGCGCGCAGAAGTTTGACCTGCATGGCAAGCGGCAAATCGGCAACTTCGTCGAGAAACAATGTGCCGCCGTCGGCGTGTTGGAAAAAGCCGAGACGGTCTTGATCCGCGCCGGTAAAGCTGCCTTTTTTGTAGCCGAAGAATTCGCTTTCCATCAGGTTTTCAGGAATCGCACCACAGTTGACGGCAATAAACGGTTTGTCGGCGCGGTCGGACAGCTCGTGAATCGTGCGCGCCGCCTGCTCTTTACCGGTACCGGATTCGCCGGAGATATAAACGGGAACCAGGCTGCGTGCCAATCTGCGAATCAGGTGGCGTACTTCGACCATTTGCGGCGAAGTACCCAACAGGCGCGGCATATCGTCGTCGCCTTTCAGGATAGGCTCTTCTTGCAAAGCAGGATTAATGTTGCCGGTTGAAAACCGCTCTTTTAAGGAATTGAGCCCTTCCGGAACGGTCAAAGGCCGGTTAAATTCACTCTGTACGCTCTTGGGCGGCGTAACAACAGGCTTGACCGGCTGGGGTTCGGGTTTATACAGGGCGGCAGAAACAGGCGCAGGCTGAGATTTGACTTTTTCAGACGGCGTGGGTTCGTTGGTATTGTCTGAAACCGATACGGCCGATTTAACCAATGAACGCAGTTGCGACAGCGTAATCGGTTTTTGCAGATAGTCAAACGCGCCTGCTTTCAAGGCTTCAACGGCTTGGTCGGCATTGCCGAAAGCCGTAATCACAGCAACGGGCGTATCGAGCATCAACTCATCGATGTATTGGACAACCTCGAGACCTGAACCATCGGGCATACGCATATCGGTCAACACCAGCGAATAATCGTTGTTGTCCAGCTTGTCTTTGGCTTCTTCAACACCCGCCGCAGTATCGACGCGCAGACCCATTTTCATCAGGGTCATTTCCATCAGGTCGCGGATGTCTGCCTCGTCATCGACAATCAAAACCGGCTCTTGCAATTTATTCATCCTGCGCTTGCTCCTTCGGTAAAATCAGTTCGAACCCGTTCATTTCAGGGTGATAATGCAGCTGTCCCATATTGGCGTGTGCCAACTCGCGTGCGACGTAAAGCCCCAAACCGGTGCCTTGTTTTTCGGTGGTGTAAAACGGCTCGAACAGATGATTTCGTACATCCGGCGGCACGCCTTTGCCGTTGTCCGCCACTACGATGGAAATATGCATCCTGCCGCTGGGGCGGATCAGGACGGTAATGGCGTTTTCGTCCTGACGGCTGTGTCGCCAAGCGTTGTTGCACAAGTTCCACATCACTTGCTGCAAGTGCATGGGATCGACCAATACGGTCAGGTTGTTGCCGTCCATATTCATACGCAGACAGCCGATGGCATCGGGATTGTTCAAGGTAAATTCCTGCTTGAACTCCAACCAGAATTTCATCAGATTAATCGGCTGGCGGCTGATGTTGTCTCGTTTGTTAAGCAGGGATACGTCTTCCAACATCTTGTCGATGCGTTGGATATTGCTGTCGATAATGTTGTAGAGCTTGGCCTTGAGCGGGTCTGCCTCGTCGCCTTCCTGCAACAAATCGCTGGCATGGCGGATGGCGGACATCGGGTTGCGGATTTCGTGGGCAAGGTTGGCAGTCAATTGACCGAGCGAAGTCAGCTTGGTGGACATGGCTTCCGCAGCCACTTCACGCAATGAGCGGACATACAACATCAGCAGCTCGGTTTGCTCCTGAATCAGCGGTACGGCTCGGACGTGCATGGCGTGTTGGAAAATATGGATATCGGTTTCAAAAGGTTTGTCGGGTTGGCGCTGCCATCGGGCCACCAGTTCGCCAAACACGATTTCCTGCTGATCGATAATCAGGCTGGGAAAATAGATTTTTGCCTGTTTGTTAAACAGCCACACGCGCTGGGTCGCATCAATCACCACCACCGCTTCCTGTACGCGGTTTAAAACCAAATGGTTCAGGCCGCTGATACGGCGGTAGGCCAATTGATGGCGGCTGGCAGACTCTGTGGCCTGTTCGAGATAACGGGCGGCAAACGAGGTCAGCATCGCCACCAGATAGCTGGCGCCGATCAGCATTAAAGAATTCGCCACTGATTTTGCGTCCCAATTAAACGAATCGAAACGCATACTGCCGTCTAAAAACAGGTTCAAAATAAACAGCATTGCCGTATAGCCTGCGTACAGCATGGGGTAATGGCCATAACTGAGCAGACACGACGTGGCGACAAACGGCAAAACCAAAATCCCGAAACCTGAAGCTGTACCGCCGGAGATATACACTAAAACCATGATCATGGTAATGTCGACCACGGCGCTGGCGTTGGGCAAATCCAAGGATTGCCACTGCCAGCCCGGGCGGAGCACGGAGAGCATAATCAGGAAGAAATACAGCGTTATCCAGATATAAAACTCAACCGCCGGCAACGAAACGCCAATCAGATTGCCGCCCGTGTAGCTGCCGAAAGCGTGCAAAACCAAAAGCGGCAAGACGATGGCTATTCGGGCGATGTTGATGACGCCGGGAATCCGCTCCCTCAGATTACCCAGCTCTTGAAGATTGGCTCTGTTCATAAGTGAACCTTTTTTATTTTCATGCAATGTCGTAG
>NZ_JBQCXF010000025.1:0-24747 GCF_051956635.1 Neisseria sp. P0022.S010
ATGCTCACTTTGCCATCTTGCCAGCAAATGGGTTCTGAATATGTTTGTTCACCGATTTGCAATATGCCTTGTGAGGATGAAAAAAATGATGCGGCTTCATCGATATGGTTTTCTGTGATTTTCATGGCAATTCCTGTTTTTATGGTAGAACGATTTTCAGACGGCCTTTGGAAACTTGCAAAAAAAGGTGCAAAATCAAGCAATATCAGGTAGGATTCAACGTTTGACCTTGTGCATTGATGCTTTGCTCTGAATTTACGATTGCAAGCGATTATAACAAGCCTTGGTTTTTCGTGATTATTTTAAAGTATCGGCTCAAAAGGAGGCACAATGAAGCCAGTAAATATCGGTCTTTTAGGTTTGGGTACAGTCGGTGGCGGTACGGCTACTGTATTGCAGGACAACGCTGCGGAAATCAGCCGTCGCTTGGGACGTGAAGTCCGTATTTCTGCTGTTTGTGATTTGAGCGAAGAAAAAGCCAAACAAATTTGCCCGAATGCTGCTTTTATCAAAGATCCGTTTGAGCTGGTTCAACATCAAGATGTTGATGTCGTTGTTGAATTGTTTGGCGGTACCGGTATTGCCAAAGATGCGGTATTAAAAGCGATTGAAAACGGCAAACACATTGTTACTGCCAATAAAAAACTGTTAGCTGAATACGGCAATGAAATTTTCCCTTTGGCGGAAGAAAAAAATGTCATGGTGCAGTTTGAAGCTGCTGTTGCCGGCGGTATCCCTATTATCAAGGCTTTGCGTGAAGGCTTGGCTGCAAACCAAATCCGCAGTATCGCCGGTATTATTAATGGTACCAGCAACTTCATTCTTACTGAAATGCGTGAAAAAGGCAGCGCGTTTGCAGACGTATTGAAAGAAGCTCAGGCTTTGGGCTATGCAGAAGCTGACCCTACTTTTGATATCGAAGGTCATGATGCCGGCCATAAAATCACCATCATGAGTGCATTGGCATTCGGTACGCCGATGAACTTTTCTGCCTGCTATTTGGAAGGCATCAGCAAACTCGACAGCCGCGACATCAAATATGCTGAAGAGCTTGGCTACCGTATCAAATTGTTGGGGATTACCCGTAAAACCGACAAAGGCATCGAGTTGCGTGTACACCCTACTCTGATTCCTGAAAGCCGTCTGTTGGCTAACGTTAACGGCGTGATGAATGCCGTCCGTGTCAATGCCGATATGGTTGGAGAAACCTTGTATTATGGTGCGGGCGCCGGTGCGTTGCCGACTGCTTCTGCCGTGGTTGCCGACATCATTGATATTGCCCGCCTGATTGAAGCGGAAACTGACCATCGTGTTCCTCACTTAGCATTCCAACCTTCACAAGTTCAAGCGCAAAATATTCTGCCTATGGATGAAATCACCAGCAGCTACTATCTGCGCGTTCAAGCAACTGACGAACCGGGTACTTTGGGTCAAATTGCCGCACTCTTGGCCAAAGAAAATGTTTCTATCGAGGCTCTGATTCAAAAAGGCGTGATTAATCAAAGCACTGCTGAAATCGTGATTCTGACCCATACCACAGTGGAACACAATGTAAAACGCGCTATTGCAGCGATTGAAGCTCTGAGCTGCGTGGATGCTCCGATCACCATGATCCGCATGGAAAGCCTGCATGACTGAGCAACAAACGGAAAGGCCGTCTGAAGAGCAACTGGCGGCCAGAAAGAAAGCCAAGGCAAAAATCCGTACCATCCGCATTTGGGCATGGATTATTCTGTCTTTGCTGGCTCTGACCGCCCTGCTCTCACAATGTGCGATGAACAAGCCGCAGATGAAACAAAATGTGGTGGAGTCTTGCGTGAAAAACATTCCTTTTGCTGAAAAATGGCAAGCTGATTTGAAGGCAAAAGGTTTGGATGCGCAAAACGAGAAATTGGCTCAAGACTATTGTGTCTGCATGTGGGATCAGCCTTTAAGCAAACTCTCTGACGAGCAAATCCGAAACTTCGGCAAAATCAGCCCTGAGGAGCAACTCAAGCTCTTGGGTGGCGCGGAAGCTTTTGAGGCACGCGATAAGCAATGCGTGGCTGATTTAAAGGCTGAGTAAACCGATATCGGTTTAAATCAAAGCTACAAGGCCGTCTGAAATTCCAGACGGCCTTTCTTATATTGAATAAATAGTAATAAGAATTGATTTCATTATATTTTAAGTTTAAGATAGCTTGGTTAATTGCTTTTCTATGGTTGTTGCCATGCGCTACCACTTTCCTATTGCCGTTGATATTTATGATTTTTTGTATACCGGCCGATTTGACTATCTGGAAATCGGACAATCGGCAGAGTCCATTTTGCAGATGTTTCCTGCGCCTGATTGCGTCCCTAAAGGCTTGTTGGTGCAAAAAGGCTGGAATATTTGGCTTTATGGCGGTATCGAACTGCATTTCTCCGACAATCGGCTGACACAGATTCGTGCTGATTTTCAGCCTGATGCTGCATTAAGCGGCGGCCGTTGGGTAAAGTTGAATCCGTGGTTTTTTGCAAATGGCTGCCTTGATGTATACGCTGTCATTCAGCGCTTGGTACAACGCAATATTGACTTTATTAAAACGGAAACGCATACCAATTTAATTTTGCAGCTGCAAAGCGGGGTTGAATTAATTTTTGAAAAATGTCGGGGCATGCAACTTGCCTCGTTCCGCAAACAAAAAGCCTCTCTGCCCCATTGGGCGCGGGAAACGGCTTCTTAAACAAAACAATGCCGTCTGAAAACATCATTTCAGACGGCATTATCAGTTACAAACCATTCAATAATTGTCGAATTTTCGTCATCGTCATAGAAGTCTGTTTATTACAGCCCTCAGTCCCTACTCCGCTATCAAAGCAATCAATGCTGCTGACGCTGCAAAAGTGGGTATAGGCCATTTTTAACTCTCTAGCTAAAACGGCTTCGGGCATGCCGGTCATACCGAGTACATCTACGCCGTCACGTCGATAACGGGCGATTTCTGCGCGAGTTGGACGACGCGGACCTTGCAGGCAGCCATATACTGCTGTGTGGTAAATCGGCACATTGTGCGCTTTCGTGATATTCAACAATTCTTGTCGCAATTCATCGCAATAAGGGTTGAAAAAATCGGTATGGACAACTGGGCATTCTTGGCCTTCAAAAAAAGTATCTTTACGGCCATAGGTATAGTCGATCAAATCGTCCGGCAACACCAAACTGCCATTTTCAAAATCAGGATTGATACCGACGACTGAAGAAATGGCAATGATGTTTGCAACGCCTAAAGAGTGCAACGCCCAGATATTGGCGCGGTAGTTGATTTCATGCGGCGCGATGGTATGGCTGAAGCCGTGTCGTGCAAGGAAAACAATATCCAAGCGCCCCAACCTGCCGAACAAAATAGGGCTGCTGGTTAAGCCGTATGGAGTGCGGACGATTTTTCGTTCGGTAATTTCGAGTTCCGGCAGTTTGGTCAAACCGCTGCCGCCGATAATGGCTAACATATAGACTTCCTTTGTTATCAATGGCCGTCTGAAACTTGGATTTCAGACGGCCTTAATATTATCGATTTATTTATGTTTGTAGAAATGGCTACCGAAATAGGCAGATGCACCTTCACGTAATAAAACCAACGTGACGGCGGCAAGCGGCAAGCCGGCAAGCATACCGACAAAACCCATCAGTTGTCCGAAAGCCATCAACGAGAAAATCACCCAGAACGGCGACAAACCGATGCGGTCGCCGACGATTTTAGGCGTAATGAAAAAGCTTTCTAAGAATTGTCCGACACCAAATACAGCCCAGACCATCAACAAACCCTGCCATGAGCCATATTGCAAAAGCGCGGCAACTGTCGCCAGCAAAAGGCCGGTAAATGCACCCAAATACGGAATAAATACCAAAATACCGGCAATCATACCGATGGCAAAGCCGGAATCCAAACCGACCAGCATCAAGCCCAAGCCATAGACCAAGCCCATAATCATCATAACCATCAGCTGGCCGCGCAGAAACTCGCCCAAGACTTCATCCATATTGCCGCTGATACGCGTGTAGGTCTCGATAAAACGGCGTGGAACCAATTTGCTGATTCCGGAGGACCAACGTTTCCAATCCAACAAGAAGTAATACAGCAGCAAAGGCAACAACACCAAATTGCTGACGCCGCTGATCACATTACCGCTTTGACGCATCAAGGTAGGAATCCATGCTTTGAGCGTATTGCTCAATTCATCCGTATGCGACTGCAACCATGCGATGATTGATTCTTGATCAATTTGAATATAATCACCGCTGACGCTGTTGAGCCACGGCAGCAGTTTGTTTTGAACAAAGCCCACGATTTGTGGCAGGCGTTCAGCCAGATTGTTAAACTGGTTCAACAACATAGGCACGATAATCAGTAACAACGATAGCAATATCAGCAAAGCCAGCGCCATAATAATCATAGAGGCCGGCGCGCGGCGGATACGCTTCAATTGCAGCCACTCGACCAAGGGATTCAAAACATAGGCCAAAACGGCGGCCACAATAAACGGCGTCAAAACATCGCCCAAAGCATATAAAAGCCAAATAAAGGCTGCGATAACGCAAGCCATAATAATCCACGGTTTTGCGCCGCGCGTTTTCTTTTGATACATAAAAAGGTGTTCCCCAGTTGATGCTTAAGGTTTTCAAAATAAATAAGCAGTATAACAGATTCACAAAGGCCGTCTGAAAGTGAGACGGCTATTAAGATAAAATAAAAATTGTTGACAATAATGCCAAAAAATTCAGCCTGAATCCTCCAATTTAAGATAAAATACGCTCCGACAATCTACCCATACCCGAATAAGGAAATCCAATGAGCACTTCTTTGAGCTATCGTGACGCAGGCGTGGATATCGACGCAGGCGATCAACTGGTCGAAAACATCAAACCTTTTGCCAAACGTACTATGCGCCCTGAAGTGTTGGGTGATTTGGGCGGTTTCGGCGCTTTGGTCGAAATCGGCAAGAAATACAAAAATCCGGTATTGGTTTCCGGTACGGACGGCGTCGGCACTAAGCTGAAACTGGCTTTCGACTGGGACAAACACGATACGGTCGGCATCGATTTGGTTGCCATGAGCGTCAACGACATTTTGGTTCAAGGCGCAGAACCTTTGTTCTTCTTGGACTATTTCGCTTGCGGCAAGCTGGATGTTGCCCGCGCGACTGATGTGATTAAAGGTATTGCCCAAGGCTGTGAAGAATCCGGTTGCGCTTTGATTGGCGGTGAAACAGCCGAAATGCCGGGCATGTATCCCGAAGGCGAATACGACTTAGCCGGTTTTGCCGTCGGCGTGGTTGAAAAAGAACGCGTGATTAACGGCCGCGGCATTCAGGCCGGAGACGTTGTTTTGGGCTTGGCCTCCAACGGCGCACACTCCAACGGCTATTCCTTGGTACGCAAAATCATCGAGCGCGACAATCCCGATTTGGACGCGGAATTCGACAACGGCAAAACTTTGCGCGAAGCCATCATTGCCCCTACCCGCCTGTATGTGAAACCTATCCTTGCCGCTTTGGAAAAATTCACCATTAAAGGCATGGCCCATATTACCGGCGGCGGCATTACCGAAAACGTACCTCGCGTTTTGCCTGAAAATACTGTTGCGCAAATCGATGCCAAAGCGTGGGAATTGCCTAAATTGTTCCAATGGCTGCAAAAAGCGGGCAATGTGGAAACCCAAGAAATGTACCGTACGTTCAACTGCGGTATCGGCATGGTCGTTATCATTGCCAAAGAAGATGCCGATGCGGTACAGGCATTCTTGAGCGAACAAGGCGAAACCGTTTATCGTTTGGGCGTTATTCGTGAGCGCAACGGTGACGAACATCAAACCCAAGTGGCTTGATTTGAGATCCAATGAAAAAGTGCGGATGATGAATCCGCACTTTTTTGTTTACACTGCCCTAGCCTACTTCTTCCAAAAAGCCGGCCAATTGCGCCGTATCGTGGGCAATCATCAGCTCTTCATTGGTTGGCACAACCAAAACAGCCGGAGAAGAACCGGTCGGACTGATAATGCCTGAATTGCCGTAACGTTTTTCCATATTGGCTTTGGTGTCGATGTGTAGACCCAAGAAATCAAGATAGGAAACGGTTTTGGCACGGATGTTGCGCGAGTTTTCGCCGATGCCGCCGGTAAATACGAGCGCATCTACGCCGCCGCAAGCCACCGCCATCGAAGCAATATATTTGGCAAGGCGGTAGGTCATGACTTCCAAAGCCAAACGTGCACCTTCATGACCTTCGTCCGCCGCGATTTCCAAAGAACGACAGTCGTTGGAAAGTTCGGAAATACCGAGCAATCCTGATTTTTTGTTCAACATTTCATCAACTTGGGCAACATCCAAACCGGCATGGGAAGTCAGATAGCTGTATACGCCCGGATCGATGTCGCCGCAACGTGTACCCATTACCAAACCTTCGATCGGCGTGAAGCCCATACTGGTGTCAACGGATTTGCCGTTTTTAATGGCGGTAATGGATGCGCCGTTGCCTAAGTGGGCAATAATCATACGGATGTCTTCCAGCGGTTTGCCCAAGATGCGTGCGGCTTCCGGGGCAACATAACGCATACTGGTACCGTGGAAACCGTAGCGGCGGAAAGCGTATTTTTTACGCAATTCGCGTGGAACGGCATAAGTGTAGGCACGCTCCGGCATGGTTTGGTGGAACGAAGTATCCATCACGCCGACATTGGGCAGACCGGGGAAATGTTCTTGCGCGGCCAAAATACCGTTGATATTGGCAGGGTTGTGCAGCGGAGCAAGAGGAATGCAGGCTTTGAGTTCGTCCATGACCGCCTGGTCGATCAAAACAGATTCATTGTATTTCTCGCCACCGTGGGCAATGCGGTGGCCGATGGCTTTAATGCGGTCGTGCAGGCCGTGTTTTTCAAGCTCTTTCAACAGCATACCTACGGCACCGGCATGATCGTTACGGCCGGTCAAAGCTGTTTGGCATTTTTTGCCGTCTTTGCTGAACGTAATCACTGCTTCGGGCGTACCCAAACGTTCGCCGAGACAGCTTAAGAGAACTTTACCGTTTTTACGGTCGATAACGGCACCTTTGAGTGAAGAGCTGCCGCAGTTCAGAACAAGAATGAGTTGGTTGGACATGGTGTTTCTCCTTTGAATTTTTGATTGTTTTTTTGGCCTCAGGCCGTCTGAAAAGAGCAAGAACATTTGAGAGCTTTCCAGATTGCCTTTGGTTTGGTGTTTAGTCAGGCTTTATGCCCAACCCTAATCTCCATTGCAGGTATCGCTACCTGACTAAAATCTGCTTATTTGGTTTTCAGACGGCCTTGTTTAATGCTGCGGCCGTCTGAAAACTTAAAAGCAATCTTCCGGCACTCGGACTTGTCCTTCCATAATCACGCGTGCGCTACGACTCATGACTGCTTTGGTGGCCGTCCATTGTCCGTCCTGACATTCGGCGGCTGCACCGACACGCAGCGTGCCTGAGGGATGGCCGAAACGGACTTCTTTACGCGCTCCGCCTCCGGCTGCAAGGTTGACCAGCGTACCGGGCACGGCGGCGGCGGTAGCGATGGCAACTGAAGCGGTGCCCATCATGGCGTGGTGCAATTTGCCCATGCTCAGTGCGCGTACCAATAAGTCGATGTCGGCAGCTTTGACGGTTTTGCCGCTTGAAGCGGTGTAATCGGCCGCAGGGGCGACAAAAGCGACTTTGGGCGTGTGCGCGCGGGTGGCAGCTTCGGATACATCGCTGATCAAACCCATTTTCAGCGCGCCATACGCGCGGATGGTTTCAAATTTTTCCAAAGCCGCGGCATCGTTGTTGATGTCGTCTTGCAACTCTTTGCCTGTGTAGCCCAAATCCGCAGCATTCAAGAAAATGGTTGGAATGCCGGCATTGATAAGCGTGGCTTTCAGACGGCCTATATTCGGTACATCAATTTCATCGACCAAATTGCCGGTTGGGAACATACTGCCTTCGCCGTCGGCCGGATCAAGAAATTCGATTTGTACTTCGGCTGCAGGGAACGTTACGCCGTCTAGCTCAAAATCACCTGTTTCTAGAACTGAACCATTTTGCATCGGCACATGGGCGATGATGGTTTTGCCAATGTTTTTCTGCCAGATTTTGACGGTACACAGACCGTCTGAAGGGATTTTGGATTTATCGACCAAGCCTTGCTCGATAGCAAATGCGCCCACGGCGGCGGTCAGATTGCCGCAGTTGCCGCTCCAATCGACAAATGGTTTGTCGATGGAAACTTGCCCGAACAAGTAATCGACATCGTGATCGGCGCGTTCGGATTTGTCCAAAATTACGGCTTTGCTGGTGGACGAACTGGCATTACCCAAACCGTCTATCTGCTTACCGTAAGGGTCGGGACTGCCGAGTACGCGCAAGAGGATTTTGTCGCGAGCCTCGCCTGCTTCCTGCGCCGCGGCCGGCAGATCGGTACGTTTGAAGAAAATGCCTTTGGATGTACCGCCGCGGTAGTAAACGGCTGGAATTTTAATTTGCGGCATTTCGAGTTCTCCTTTGTATTTTTAGTATGTTTTTCAGACGGCCTCTCAAACATTCAAGGCCGTCTGAAAACCTTTTGAAGCGTAGCCTGGGCTTTTGACGATGCCCGATTTACCTTACGCCGCGTTCCCTTCCAAAAAATCCTGTGCAAACCGTTGCAGCACGCCGCCGGCTTCATATACCAATACTTCTTCTGCGGTATCGAGGCGGCAGGTCACGGGGACTTCTACGGTTTCGCCGTTTTTGCGGTGGATGACGAGGGTCAGGTCGCCGCGCGGTTTGCGTTCGCCGACCACGTCGTAGGTTTCCGTGCCGTCCAGTTGCAGGGTGTGGCGGTTGGTTCCGGGTTTGAATTGCAGCGGCAACACGCCCATGCCGATGAGGTTGGTGCGGTGGATGCGCTCGAAACCTTCGGCGGCAATGGCTTCCACGCCCGCCAGCCGCACGCCTTTCGCCGCCCAGTCGCGGCTGGAGCCCTGTCCGTAGTCCGCGCCGGCGATGATGATAAGTGGCTGTTTGCGGTTCATATAGGTTTCGATGGCTTCCCACATGCGCATGGTTTGGCCTTCGGGTTCAACGCGTGCCAGCGAACCTTGGCGTACGCTGCCGTCTTCGTTTTTCACCATTTCGTTAAACAATTTGGGATTGGCGAAGGTGGCGCGTTGGGCAGTGAGGTGGTCGCCGCGGTGGGTGGCGTAGGAATTGAAGTCTTCTTCGGGCAAACCCATTTTTGCCAGATATTCGCCTGCCGCACTCGCCGCCAGAATCGCGTTGGACGGTGAAATGTGGTCGGTGGTGATGTTGTCGGGCAGAATCGCCAGCGGTCGCATACCTCTTAATGTGCGTTCCCCTGCCAATGCGCCTTCCCAGTAAGGCGGGCGGCGGATGTAGGTGGACATCGGACGCCAGTCGTACAGCGGGCTCGGGGCTTTTTGCGCTTTGCCGGTGTCGAACATCGGTACATACACATCGCGGAACTGCTGCGGTTTCACATATTCGGCAACGACGGCATCGATTTCTTCGTCGGTCGGCCAGATATCTTTCAGGCGGATTTCGCGGCCGTCTGCAACGCCGAGTACGTCGTTTTCAATATCGAAACGGATGCTGCCTGCCAGCGCGTAGGCAACAACCAGCGGAGGCGAAGCGAGGAAAGCCTGTTTCGCATACGGGTGGATGCGGCCGTCGAAGTTGCGGTTGCCCGACAATACAGCGGTGGCGTACAAATCGCGGTCGATGATTTCTTTCTGGATTTTCGGATCCAGCGCGCCGCTCATGCCGTTGCAGGTAGTGCAGGCGAAGGCGACAATGCCGAAGCCGAGTTTTTCCATTTCGGGCAACAAGCCTGCTTCTTTCAAATAGATTTCGGCTACTTTTGAACCCGGGGCAAACGAAGATTTCACCCAAGGTTTGCGTTTCAAGCCGAGACGGTTGGCATTGCGTGCCAACAGCGCGGCGGCGACAACGTTGCGCGGATTGGAAGTATTGGTACACGAAGTAATCGCGGCAATAATCACTGCGCCGTCAGGCATTTGGTCGTCTGAAGGCTCTTCGTAAGGTTTAGCCAAGCCTTTGCTGGCTAAATCGGCGGTCGCAAAACGGGCATGCGGATTACTTGGGCCTGCCATATTGCGCGTTACGCTGCTTAAATCAAATTTCAATACGCGAGGATAAACGGCGGTTTTCAAGGCATCTGCCCACAAGCCTGCGGTTTTGGCGTAGGTTTCCACCAATTTCACCTGCGCATCGTCGCGACCGGTCAGTTTCAAATAATCAATGGTTTGCTCGTCGATGGCGAACATGGCGGCAGTCGCGCCGAACTCAGGCGTCATGTTGGAAATGGTGGCACGGTCGCCGATCGACAGGCTTCTTGCACCTTCACCGAAGAATTCGACAAATGCACCAACCACGCGCTCTTTACGCAAGAATTCGGTCAGTGCCAACACGATATCGGTGGCAGTAATGCCCGGCTGGCGTTTGCCGGTCAGCTCAACGCCGACAATATCGGGCAGACGCATCATGGACGCGCGCCCCAGCATCACGGTTTCCGCTTCCAAACCGCCCACGCCTACGGAAATCACGCCTAATGAATCGACGTGCGGCGTGTGCGAGTCTGTGCCGACGCAGGTGTCAGGGAATGCCACGCCGTTTTTGACTTGGACGACGGGCGACATTTTTTCCAAGTTGATTTGGTGCATAATGCCGTTGCCAGCAGGAATCACATCCACATTTTCAAAGGCGGTTTTTGTCCAGTTGATGAAGTGGAAACGGTCTTCGTTGCGCCGGTCTTCGATTTCTCGGTTTTTGCGGAAAGCATCAGGATCGTAGCCGCCGCATTCAACGGCCAAAGAGTGGTCGACGATGAGCTGGGTTTGCACCACCGGATTCACTTTGGCAGGATCGCCGCCTTTTTCGGCAATTGCATCGCGCAGACCTGCCAAATCCACCAACGCTGTCTGACCCAGAATATCGTGACACACCACGCGCGCCGGATACCAAGGGAAGTCGATTTCCTGTTTTCCCTCAATCAGCTGGCCCAGCCAGCTTTGCAGCGTAGGCAGGTCGACTTTGTCTGCGCGGTTGACCAAGTTCTCAGCCAAGATGCGGCTTGTATAAGGCAACTTGTCGTAAGAGCCTGGTTTGATGTCTTCACACGCCTGACGCGCGTCGTAATATTCCAAATCCGTACCGGGCAAAGCTTTACGGTAGCGTTGGTTGGCAGTCATGTCGGTTCTCCTAAATCTATTCTTTTTTTGGTTTTGGGGTTTCAGACGGCCTGTTGATTCGGACCTTCAGGCCGTCTGAAACCATAAATTCGGTTTTATTGCTTGTGATTTGAAATCTATTCGCGGTATGAAAAAAAATTGCCGCTCTGCTACCATCATTCCCGTATAGACGGAAATCCAAACTTAAATCTTTCAGCACTCTTTACAGCAGAACATTTCAATTGTTGAATTTCTGCCTGTATGGGAATGACGACAGCAGAGCAGCATGTTTTCCAAACGGCCGGCTCTCTCTCTCGCATACTGCACTAGGCCGTCGAAAAACGAAAACATCATCTATTCATTGTTTTCAAAAGGCATTTCGAGATGGGCGGGCAGGCGGCCCACCCTGCTGTTACGCGTATCAGCGGTTTTCAATCTCCACGAATGCCAAATCTTCAGGGCCTGTGTAGTTTGCGCTCGGACGGATGATTTTGCCGTCTTTGCGTTGCTCGAGAACGTGTGCGCTCCAACCGGTTGTACGGGAAATTACGAACAGCGGTGTGAACATAGCGGTCGGTACGCCCAATTTTTGGTAGGAAACGGCTGAGAACCAGTCCAGATTCGGGAACATTTTTTTCTCTTCCCACATCACGCTCTCCAAGCGTTCGGCAATGTCAAAGAGGCGCATATCGCCGGTTTCTTTACTCAAACCGCGTGCCACTTCTTTGATGACAACGTTGCGCGGGTCGGAGATGGTGTACACCGGATGACCGAAACCGATCACGATTTCCTTGCGGCCGATGCGTTCGCGGATGTCTGCTTCGGCTTCGTCGGCATTGCGGTAGCGTTTTTGAATATCGTAAGCCACCTCGTTCGCACCGCCGTGTTTCGGACCTTTCAACGCGCCGATTGCGCCGGTAATGCTGGAGTACATATCAGAGCCTGTACCGGCAATCACGCGGGCGGTAAAGGTAGAAGCGTTGAACTCATGCTCCGCATACAGAATCAGTGAAACGTGCATGGCTTTGATGTGTGATTCGCTTGGGCGTTTGCCGTGCAACAGGTGCAGGAAATGGCCGCCGATGGTGTCTTCGTCGCTTTCGACGTCAATGCGTCTTCCGTTGTGCGAATATTGATACCAATACAACAAGATGCTGCCGAGGCTGGCGATCAGTTTGTCGGCGATGTCGCGCGCTTCACTTTCCGGATGGCTTTCACGTTCGGGATGAACACAGCCCAGCATGGATACACCGGTACGCATCACATCCATCGGATGGGTATGTGCAGGCAGGCTTTCCAACACTTTAATCACACGGATAGGCAGGCCGCGCATGGATTTGAGCTTGGTTTTATAAGCGGCCAGCTCGAATTTGTTGGGCAGATGGCCGTGAATCAGCAGGTGGGCGACTTCTTCAAACTCGCATTTTTGTGCCAAGTCCAAGATGTCGTAACCGCGATAGCTCAAATCGTTGCCGGTACGGCCGACGGTACACAATGCGGTATTACCGGCCGCAACGCCGGAAAGCGCAACGGATTTTTTCGGTTTGAAAGTCGGGGTTTGCGTAGTTGCAGTCATGGTATTTCTCCTTTGTATTTTTATGGGTTTTATTTTTTCAGACGGCCAATGCGGATTTGCTGAAAGGCCGTCTGAAAGCGGTTAATCATTTTTGAAACAATTTATCCAGTTTTTGCTCGAATGCGTGATAGTTCAGATGCTCGTACAGCTCGGCACGGGTTTGCATACTGTCAACCACCGCCGCCTGAGTGCCGTCGCGCATAATCGCCTCATAAACATTCAGTGCGGCTTTGCTTGCGGCGCGGAACGATGACAGCGGATACAGCACCAGCGATACGCCGTTTTCAGCCAGCTCGCTTTGGGTATAAAGCGGAGTCGCGCCGAATTCGGTAATGTTCGCCAACACAGGGACTTTCACCGCGTCCGCAAATTGGCGGTACATGTTCAAATCGGTCATGGCCTCAGGGAAAATCATGTCCGCACCGGCTTCCACGCAAGCTTGGGCGCGTTCGATGGCGGCATCCAAACCTTCCACCGCCAGCGCATCGGTACGCGCCATAATCACGAAGTTCTCATCAACGCGCGCATCGACGGCAGCTTTGATACGGTCGACCATTTCATCTTTAGAAACAATGGCTTTGTTCGGACGGTGGCCGCAGCGTTTTTGTGCTACCTGATCTTCGATGTGAACCGCTGCAACACCGGCGCGTTCAAAGTTGCGAATCGTACGCGCGATATTGAATGCTCCGCCCCAACCCACATCGATGTCCACCAGCAAAGGCGTATCCACGTTGTCCGTAATGCGTCGCGCATCGATCAGCACATCTTCCATTGTGGTGATGCCCAAATCAGGGATACCGCAAGAGCAGGCTGCCACGCCGCCGCCGGACAGATAAATCGCCTTGAAACCGCTTTGGGTGGCCAATCGCGCAAAATAAGCATTGACGCAACCGACGACGGCAAGAGGATTCGATTCTTTCACGGCTTGACGGAAACGCGCTCCGGCAGAGTGTTGGCTCATCATATTTCTCCTTTATAGACTTTTATCAGTATCAATCGGCCGGTTCGGTTTTCTCTAAACCAGAAACGAACCGTTTAAAAAGAAACAATCGTTTCAAAAACTGTTTTCAGACGGCCTATAAAATTTCCATTACCAACCATCTAAAAATTTAAAATTAATAAAAACAAATAGTTATCAAAACCATTGAATACAATAAGGCTGAAGCGGAGGTATTTGTTTTTTAAATATTATTAATCAGTATATGAATGCAACAGAGGAAAGAAGTTTTAAAACCCGAAGTGTTTGTGGGAATGCGGAAACTGGATTCGGGTTGAGAGCCTTCAGACCGCCGCGACTGGCAATAAGCAGACGACGACGGGATCGGCGGAGAGAGGGGAAAATCTATAACAAGAGAGAGTGGTTTGATACAGATTCATGATGATGTTCCTTTGTAGTGCGATGTAGTTTTTATTTATGGAAACAAATTTAAAAAATAAAACCAGACTTGTCAAACACTTTTTTCAAAAATTTTATAAAAAATTCAGTTACTAATAAATGATTCTTTAGCAACAAACATAAAAAGCGGACAGTTCCTGCCACATCAAACCCTGATGTAGCCTGGCTTCTGTCCGTTTTGTATTTTTAGTTTATAGTCAGAATGATTGTAAACAATCCACCAAAAAATAATTTATAATTGATTCATTTATAAGGAATTTTTAAATACGCCATCTAAAAAATTAGATTTTTTTTAGCCTATGGCCGTTCAGACGGCCTCTATCGGATGGCTACTTCGCGCTAAATGCCGTCTGAAAAGTCTGTTTGCCAACGGTAATATCGGCAGTGTAATCATGGCGGCCCTCGACACAAAACGGCAAGCGGATTTGCAAAGCCTGCCAGCTTCGCGGAGATTGTTTAGTCAGATTATAGCGGTTGAAGCCCATATCCATGTTTTTCATACTGAAACTGATACTGACCGCGCCCGTATTTCGCGGAACATTCTCTATCACGATATCAAACGGTTCATGCGTATTGATGGATGTTGCGCGTACTTTTGAACCGTCAGGCAATATGCAGCCTTGTATTAAATTACATTCGACTACTTTCGTTTTTGATTGCTGTTGCTGCCACCAATCCAAGAGCAGCAGTTTGGCCGCCGCAAACACAATCAGTAAAACAGCGGCAATCAAAAGCTTTTGATTTTTACTCATTTCAGACGGCCTCAATGTCATTATCGGTCAAAACGGCATGCGCACCCATGCTCTGCCACTGTTCGCGATAAATGGAAAACAGACTTTCCGGAGCTGCCACAATCAGCGGCATCGCCACGCCTTGCGCCAAAATATCTGCAACTTGTCTGGCAGCCGCTTCATTCGCCACTTTCCAAACAACGGTATCCGCATTTTGCACCTGCCGCCATTGTTCGGCATTTTCAATGATTGGCCACACGCCGGACGCTTCTTGCAGCTTGTCTTGCTGCCAATCGGCAAACTCCAGTAATACCGCCGATGCGGTTTGATGAGCCAATCCATATGGCGCAACATGATATTCGCCCATGCTGTTTTGACCGCTGAAGCCGCTTTTCAGACGGCCTTGAAGCTGGCGCGGAATGGATAGGGAGCGTAACAATGCGCTATTGGCTGGCAGCATCGGTGCAACGGTAAAATCCCCTGCTTTTTGCCATGCCCATTTCTGCCCTTCCCTCGATTGGATTTCGCCCGCCCATTGGTCGGCTTCCACCCATAAAAAATGCAGGCGTACATGTGCGTGTTCGTAGGAATGGACTTTGGTCAGCCACGGCGTAGCGGCAAGGATACGGATGCCGAGTTCTTCTTCAAATTCACGTTGCAAAGCTTGAAAATCGCTTTCGCCGGCTTCCACCTTGCCGCCGGCAAATTCCCAATAGCCGGCATAGGGCTTGCCCTCCGGGCGGGAACTGAGCAGGTAGCGGCCGTTTTTGTCGAGCAAAATCCCGGCAACCACTTGCACCAATGGACGTGTGTCTTCAGTCATCATGAGATTATTCTTAATATGCGGCAGGCGGCGACACCTGCCAATTTATGCGTAAAAAAACGATGTCGGGCCTATACGCCCGACCTTCAACAAATACCTAACCCTTCAGGCCGTCTGAAAAGGATGCTCTATTTCAGAATACTTAAATCCGGCCTTATTTTTCCGCAATGACAAAAGCCATGACGGTATCCTCTTCATCGCTCATGCTCAGATGACAGCTTCGGATCCCCTGTTCTTCCAGCCATTTGCTCAAAGCCGGTGCAAAAAACAATTCAGGCTTGCCCAATGCGTCGTGTCCGACACCGATATTGCGGAAGGACACCACGCCGCGTATGCCCGTCCCGACGGCTTTGGCAAAAGCCTCCTTGGCGGCAAAGCGTTTGGCAAGATAGTTGACCGGTTTGCCTGCCTGCGGAAATTCCAACAGCTCTTCCGGACTGAGAATGCGTTGCGCAAATGCCAGTCCGAATTTTTTGTTCAGGCGGATAATGCGTTTGAGGGAAACAATATCCGTGCCTATTCCGTAAATCATGGGTCTGCTCCTTGTTTAAATAGTCAGGCCGTCTGAAAATGCGGCTACCGGCCAAAGCAAACCGCTTTAGCCGGTATGGCTGATGCCCTTAAGGCAGCATTCTGGCCCTGAACATGACTTCCTTCATTTGGCGGACCGCTTCAGGCAGGCCGAGGAAGAGTGCTTGGGAAATCAGCGAATGGCCGATGTTCAGCTCGCGGATGGCGAGAATTTGGGCAATCGGCGTTACGTTGTGAATGGTCAGGCCGTGTCCGGCGTTGACGACCAAGCCCAAATCGCTGGCGTAATGCGCACCGTTTTGAATGCGCTCGAATTGTTTCATCTGCTCGGCGTGGCCGTGTGCATCGGCATACGCACCGGTGTGCAATTCGATAACGGGCGCTCCGACATCATGGGCGGCTTGGATTTGCGCGTTGTCGGCATCGATAAACAAGGACACTCGGATGCCTGCATCGGTCAGGATTTTGGTGAACTCGGCCACTTTATCCTGTTGCGCCAATACGTCCAAACCGCCTTCTGTGGTTACTTCTTGGCGTTTTTCAGGCACGATGCACACATCTTCCGGCATCACGTTGAGCGCGTTTTCCAGCATTTCTTCCGTCAGCGCCATTTCCAAATTCAGGCGCGTGCGGATGGCGTTTTTAACGGCAAACACGTCCGCATCTTTAATATGGCGGCGGTCTTCACGCAAGTGCATGGTAATCAAATCTGCGCCGTGGGTTTCCGCAATCAGCGCCGCTTCGACAGGGCTGGGATAAATCGTACCGCGCGCATTGCGGACGGTGGCAATATGGTCGATGTTTACGCCTAACAACATAATAATGTCCTTTCTTTAAAGTTTCAGACGGTCTGAGCCTGCTCATATTCACAGGCCGTCTGAAAAATTCAACTGCCCCAACCAAACTGCTGCAACTGCTGCAAAACCTGCCGAGACTTGATGCCCTCGGGCAGAAGGTTGTCAATCAAAAGCCGCGTTACTTTCAAAGCCTGCCCCAGACTTTCCTGATGAACGAAACTGCCTTCCCTCAAATCGATTAACGTCGCACCCGATACGGCAACGCCTTTATTGAGCGCGTGAAAGCGGTCGGCCTCGGTCAAGGGTACCACAGCCTCTTCCGGCGTGAGCCAATACGTTTCTTCGCCGTTGATTTCCTTACCGTTGCCGTCATGGAACAAATCGGGGGCAAAGCCCAAGCGTGTCAGCAGCGTCCATTCAAAACGGCGCAAAGCGGCAATGTGGTTGGCCTCGCAGCAGATGGTTTTCATGGTCTCCACCAAAACATCGTAAAGCTCGGGCAACGGGTCTTCACGGACGGTCAATTTCAGCATCAACTCGTTTACATACAATCCGCTGAACAAAGCCCTGCCCTGCGGCTGCGGCCAACCGCCTATCCATTCGGCGCGATGTAAGGTCTTCAACTCTTGCGAACCATACCAAGACGCGCTCACCGGCACAAACGACACCAACACGCCGCGCAATTCGCTCTGCCGTTTGCGTGCGCTTCTGGCCAATAAAGCCACACGCCCATAACGGCGGCTGAAGGCCTCCACCCACAAGCTGCTCTCACGCCAAGGAGCGGAAGCAAGCAGAAAGACGGGTTCGTGGTTGATGCGGTTCGGTTGCGCCATAAGGGTTTGGAAAGATAAAGATTGTGTCGATTATAACGGAAAATCGACACAAAAGGCCGTCTGAAAGGCCTGCTTCTGTAAACAACGCCTGAAAACCTTTATAATCCGTTTTCAATAATTTTCCGATTTTGTTGACTTTATGCCGAAATTCCAGCTCAAATCCACGCTTTCCATACTTTCTCTCGCCCTGTTATCCGCCTGCTCCTTGGTGAAATACCAACCCGTTGCCGGTATTGATGCAGTCGATTTGAAGCAAGGCTACCGCTTTGAAACCAGCAAACTCCAGCGGGAAGACGATGACGATACCTTAATTGTCGTCATGTTTTCAGGCGGTGGAACGCGTGCGGCGGCCTTGGGTTACGGCGTTTTAGAACAGCTCAACCAGCAGCAGGTAACCATCGGCGGCAAAAGAAAATCCTTGCTGGCCAACGTCGATGTCGTCGTCGGCGTATCCGGCGGATCGGTTTTAGCCGCCTATTTTGCATTAAAAGGCGAAGAAACCATCCCATTGTTTTACAAGCGTTTCCTGCATCAAAACTTCCAACGCCAAGTCATCAAACAAGCCTTTTCCATGTCCAATCTGCCCCGACTGGCCTCGCCTGAATACGGACGCGGAGATTTGTTGCAGGAGCAGTTTGAAAACTATCTTTTCGGCAAGGCCACTTTCCGCGATTTGGAAAAACACGGTAAAGGCCCGTTTGCCATCATTTCCGCCACCGATATGGGCATAGGCGAACGCTTCAACTTCACGCAGGAATACTTTGATCCGATGTGTATCGACCTGGGCAACCTCCGCATCGCCCGCGCCGTCGCCGCATCCAGTTCCGTCCCCATGGTCTTTGCACCGATTACCCTAAACAACAACGGCGGACGCTGCAACTACACGCCGCCGATCAAAATCGAAGACGCGGACGACAGCGAAACAGGCAGACAACAAAGCCGCACCATAAAAGAATTTTACGAGCGCTTCCAAAAATACGCAGACGGGAAAAACCGACCCTACATCCACCTGATAGACGGCGGCCTGACCGATAATCTGGGCATGCGCAGCCTTTTGGATATGACGGAAATGTATCCGGAAAAAATCCTGACAAACAAAATCCTGCAAAACAACATCCGCCATATCGTCGTCATCAACGTCAATGCGCAAAACCAAGTCAGCAGCAATTTGGACAAAACTGCGGCCGTTCCCGGTTTCCGCGATGTTGTCTCCTCCATCGTTAATATCCCCATCGACCAAAACTCGCAAGAATCCCTGCGCCGTTTCCGCGCCTTCGTCGATCAGTGGAATAAAGACAAACAGACCGACGGCATCAGCTTCTCCTTCGTCAGCCTCAACCTCAAAGACCTCCCTCCTTCCGAGTTAAGGGAAAAAGTATTGAACATTCCGACCAGTTTTTATCTGCCGCCGGAAGATGTGGACAACCTGCGTACCGCCGCTGCCGAACTGATGAAGCAATCGTTGGACTACCGCAACCTGCTGACAGAATTTGCAGCACACCACAATCCCGACGCCATCTTTGCCGAACCGCCGCCGGACGCTAAAGATTTCAAACCGTTAAACGAAAAAGAAACACAGAAACAATCTGTTCCATAAAGTATTGCTCTGTTAAAATAGAAAAATAGATCTCAACCCCTTCAGACGGCCTCAGAGATAAAGGCCGTCTGAAACAAAATATCAAAAACAGAATACAACCATGACCGAAAAAAACAAGCCTATCGTTACCGATATCGACCGCCCCATCCTCGTTCCGCCCGGCGGCCATAAAAAAGTCCTGCTGCATTCCTGCTGCGCCCCGTGCAGCGGCGAAGTAATGGAAGCCCTGCTTGCCAGCGGCATCGACTACACCATTTATTTTTACAACCCCAATATCCATCCGCACAAAGAATATATGCTGCGCAAAGAAGAAAACATGCGCTTTGCGGATAAATTCGGCATTCCCTTCATCGACAAAGACGACGACTACGAAAACGACCGCAAAGAATGGTTTGCCAAAGCCAAAGGCATGGAATTTGAACCCGAACGCGGTATCCGTTGCACCATGTGTTTCGATATGCGTTTTGAAAAAGCAGCCCAATACGCCCATGAAAACGGCTTCCATGTATTCACCAGCTCACTGGGCATTTCACGCTGGAAAGACATGAAACAGATCAACGGCTGCGGCCATCGCGCTGCTGAGCCTTACGATGACCTGGTTTATTGGGATTTCAACTGGCGCAAAGGCGGCGGCAGCGCACGCATGATTGAAATCAGCAAACGCGAACATTTCTACCAACAAGAATACTGCGGTTGCGCCTATTCCCTGCGCGACTCCAATGCCCACCGCAAATCACAAGGCCGCATCCCCATCAAGCTGGGCGTGTTGTATTACGGCGATGAATCCACCCAATACGAGCCTCAAGCCGAAAACAAAATCATCGTTGAGAAATAAAAATTAAAGGCTGTCTGAAACATTCAGACGGTCTTTATTCAAATCAGCCGATTAACGGCGGCGGAATTTGCCGTGATCAAAATCATCAAATGCCTGATAAGCGGCTTGGCATTGAATTTTTTGCTCGGCATAAGGCAAACCGCGGAACGCTTTTGCCGCTTTATGGTTTTCCCTCAACTCGGCCTTGTTGCCTTTGTAGCGATACCAAGCGGCACGGCGCTCAAGGTATTGCTTGCAGGCAGGATGCAATTTGTTTTTCTTCGCTGGCTGGTGTTTGCTCACATGAGAGCCATGCGGCTTGGCCGCCACCTCGGCAGAATAAGCACCCAAACTCAATATGGCAACCGCCGCCAGTGCGGAACCTAAATTTTTCAGCATTAACATGATTCTTTTCCTAAATAGTTTTTCCATTATATGTTTCGCCTGGGTACCGGCAAAACGCCCATTTTTTATATGACAAAAAATGTGGTTAATTACTACATCATACTACTTGCTTTGCAAAATTTAACACACCTTCCATTTAGACGAAATCTGAATATAAATCTCTTTATTTCATAAGCCTCTAGAAAAATTTTGAACAAATGTGATGCAAACACAAAATAATGCCTGACCGCCACAAACCCACATAAAACCTAGCCTGAGCCATTCCCCTCTTTAATCAACCCCCGAAAAAAGCGCATTGTCAAGTCTAGTTAAACAAAGAAAAATACATTATATTGTGCCGTTCAAAGCAATCAAATACCGTATCTTGTGTTTTTTAATGGGAAGACTGAATAATGAATGCAGCAACGAATATTAAAGTAACCAAACGCGACGGACGCTTGGAAGATATCGATTTAGACAAAATCCACCGTGTTGTTACTTGGGCGGCGGAAGGCTTACAAAACGTCTCCGTATCGCAAGTCGAGCTCAAATCACATATTCAGTTTTACAACGGTATCCGTACTGACGACATCCATGAGACCATCATCAAGGCCGCGGCCGACCTGATCTCACAAGACACGCCAGATTATCAATATCTGGCCGCCCGCCTCGCCATTTTCCACCTGCGCAAAATCGCTTACGGCGAATTCGAACCGCCCCACCTCTACGACCACGTTAAAAAACTGACCGATGCGGGCAAATACGACCGCCACATCATCGAAGATTACAGCCGCGAAGAGTTTGACGAGCTGAATGCCTATATCGACCACAGCCGCGATATGACCTTCTCTTATGCTGCCGTAAAACAGCTGGAAGGCAAATATCTGGTTCAAAACCGTGTTACCCGCCAAATTTATGAAACGCCGCAGTTCTTATACATTTTGGTGGCCATGTGTCTCTTCAGCAAATATCCGAAAGAGACCCGTTTGGATTACGTCAAACGCTTTTACGACGCCGTTTCCACATTCAAAGTATCGCTGCCTACGCCTATCATGAGCGGCGTGCGTACCCCTACCCGTCAATTCTCAAGCTGCGTATTGATTGAATGCGACGACAGTCTGGATTCCATCAACGCCACCACCAGCGCGATTGTGAAATACGTTTCCCAACGAGCAGGCATCGGCATCAACGCCGGCCGTATCCGCGGCTTGGGCAGCGAAATCCGTGGCGGTGAAGCACAACACACCGGCTGTATCCCATTCTTCAAAATGTTCCAAGCGGCCGTTAAATCCTGCTCGCAAGGCGGCGTACGCGGCGGCGCGGCAACCTTGTTCTACCCATTGTGGCACATTGAAGCTGAAAGCCTGTTGGTATTGAAAAACAACCGTGGCGTAGAAGACAACCGTATCCGCCAGCTGGACTACGGCGTACAAATCAACCGCCTGCTGTACACCCGCTTGATCAAAGGCGGCAACATTACCCTGTTCTCGCCGAATGAAGTTCCGGGTTTGTATGATGCCTTCTTCGCCGATCAAGACGAATTCGAGCGCCTCTACACTCAATACGAGCAAGATCCAAACATCCGAAAACGCACTTTGCCGGCAACAGAACTGTTCTCCACCCTGATGCAGGAGCGCGCTGGTACCGGTCGTATCTACATCCAAAACGTTGACCACTGCAACACGCACAGCCCATTTGATCCACGCGTTGCGCCTGTTCATCAGTCCAACTTGTGCATGGAAATCGCCCTGCCAACCAAACCGCTGGACAACATCAACGACCCGAACGGCGAAATTGCCCTGTGTACTCTGTCTGCTTTCAACTTGGGCGCATTGAACAACTTGGACGAACTGGAAGAACTCGCCGACTTGACCGTACGCGCACTTGATGCCCTGTTGGATTATCAAGACTATCCGGTTGCAGCCGCGCGCACCGCAACCATGAACCGCCGCACACTCGGCATCGGCGTCATCAACTACGCCTACTATCTGGCGAAAAACGGCGTACGTTACAGCGACGACTCTGCCCTCGGCCTGACCCACCGCACCTTTGAAGCCATGCAGTATTACCTGCTCAAAGCATCGGTGAACCTTGCCAAAGAATACGGCGCATGCCCGCTCTTCAACCAAACTGTTTACTCGCAAGGCAAACTGCCTATCGACACCTACAAAAAAGACTTGGACGCCGTGTGCAGCGAGCCTTTGCACTACGACTGGGAAAACCTGCGTGCCGACATCGTCAAATACGGCCTGCGCAACTCTACCCTGACCGCACTCATGCCGTCTGAAACCAGCTCGCAAATTGCCAACGCCACCAACGGCATCGAGCCTCCACGCGGTTTGGTCAGCGTTAAAGCATCGAAAGACGGTATTTTGAAACAAGTCGTACCGGAATTTGAAACCCTGAAAGATGCCTACGAAACCCTGTGGCAGCTTCCTGGCAACGAAGGCTACCTGAAACTTGTCGGCGTGATGCAGAAATTTGTCGATCAATCGATTTCCGCCAACACCGCCTACGACCCGGGTAAATTCGAAGGCAACAAAGTTTCCATGAAACAAATGCTGAAAGATCTGCTGACCGCCTACAAATACGGTGTCAAAACCCTGTACTACCACAACACCCGCGATGGTGCGGACGATACGCAGACTGATATTCAGGATGACGGCTGCGCTGGTGGGGCTTGTAAGATTTAAGGGCTAGAGTTTTATTAACAGAACTTCTTCAGGAAGTCTGTAATTAAAATTTAGGCTTCTTGAGGAGGATATTCATCATTATAACTATATGAGTTTTATGGATATTCCTTCAATTATTGATAGTTTAGGACGTAATAAAGACGTAACATATTTGATTGCGATTGTATTAATTTATTCAGTCAAACAGCTCAAAGATGTTCTGTGTCATAAAAATTTCCGAAAAACCGTCAAAAATTTATATAAAGACAAGGATTTAGAATAAATGTCTTGTGAACACTTAACTATGTCATACAGCACTTTTTCCAAAACCAAAAACGATGCGCTAAAAGAGCCGATGTTTTTTGGTCAGCCGGTAAATGTCGCCCGTTATGACCAGCAGAAATACGAAGTATTTGAAAAACTGATCGAAAAACAATTGTCTTTCTTCTGGCGGCCGGAGGAAATCGACGTGTCGCGCGACCGTATTGACTACGCCAATCTGCCCGAACACGAAAAACATATTTTCATCAGCAATCTGAAATACCAAACCCTGCTCGATTCGATCCAAGGCCGCAGCCCGAATGTTGCGTTCTTGCCTTTGGTGTCTATTCCCGAGCTGGAAACTTGGATTGAAACGTGGAGCTTCAGCGAAACCATCCACTCGCGCAGCTACACTCATATCATCCGTAATATCGTGAATGATCCTTCAGTCGTGTTCGATGATATTGTGCAAAACAAATACATCATCGCCCGCGCCGAAGACATTGCCTGCTATTACGATGATTTGATTGAATACACTCAGTATTACAATCTATTGGGCGAAGGCACGCACAATGTCGGCGGCAAGCTCGTTACCGTATCTTTGCGCGAGTTGAAGAAAAAACTCTATCTCTGCCTGATGTGCGTCAACGTATTGGAAGCCATCCGCTTTTACGTTTCATTCGCCTGCTCGTTTGCCTTTGCCGAGCGCGAATTGATGGAGGGCAACGCCAAAATCATCAAACTGATTGCCCGCGACGAAGCCCTGCACCTGACCAGCACCCAGCATATGCTCAACCTGATGCGTGCTGGTGCCGATGATCCTGAAATGGCTGAAATTGCGAATGAATTGCAGGACGAGTGTTTCAACCTCTTCAAAAAAGCAGCCGAGCAGGAAAAAGAATGGGCGGCCTATCTGTTTAAAGACGGCTCAATGATTGGCCTGAACAAGGAAATTCTGGCTCAATACGTTGAATACATTACCAATCTGCGTATGCAGGCGGTTGGCCTTCCTGCCGGATTTGAAGGTGCGACCCAAAATCCGATTCCTTGGATCAACGCATGGCTGTCTTCTGACAATGTACAGGTTGCGCCGCAGGAAGTGGAAATTTCTTCTTACTTAATCGGTCAGATTGATT
>NZ_JBQCXF010000026.1:0-24006 GCF_051956635.1 Neisseria sp. P0022.S010
ATTGGTCGGCGAAGGTAAACGCCAACGGCTGCATTTCGTCTTGACCGCAGTCTTTGTCTTCGGTGTTCATCAACACGAAGTTGGTGGCGTTCCACAATTTATTGCAGAAGTTGCGGTAGCCTTCGGCACGTTTGAAGTCGAAGTTGACGCTGCGGCCGAGGCTGGCGTAGCTTGCCATGGTGAAGCGCAATGCGTCCGCCCCCATGCTCGGAATGCCTTCGGGGAAGAGTTTTTTGGTGGCTTCTTCCACTTTCGGCGCGGTTTCGGGTTTGCGCAGGCCGGTGGTACGTTTCACCAGCAGTTTTTCCAAGTCGATGCCGTCGATCAAATCCACAGGGTCGATGACATTGCCTTCGGATTTGGACATTTTTTTGCCTTCGTGGTCGCGCACGATGCCGTGGATGTACACGTCTTTAAACGGTACTTTACCGGTGAAGTGGGTGGTCATCATAATCATGCGCGCCACCCAGAAGAAGATGATTTCGTAGCCGGTGACCAAGACATTGGACGGCAGGAAGGCTTTGAGTTCGTCGGTTTCAGACGGCCAGCCGAGTGTGGAGAACGGCACGAGCGCGGAGGAGAACCATGTATCCAGTACGTCTTCTTCGCGGGTCAAACCGGTTTTGCCGGCTTGTTTTTCGGCTTCTTCCTGATTGCGGGCAACATACACATTGCCTTCGTTGTCGTACCATGCAGGGATTTGATGACCCCACCACAGTTGGCGCGAGATACACCAGTCTTGGATGTTGTTCATCCATTGGTTGTAGGTGTTGACCCAGTTTTCGGGGATAAAGCGCACTGCGCCGCTGTCGACGGCTTTTTTGGCTTTGTCGGCGAGGCTCAAGCCTTTGAACTCGCTGTCAGGCTCGCCGCCGTTTGGTGTGGCGGACATGGCGACAAACCATTGGCTGGTCAACATCGGCTCAATCACTGAGCCTGTGCGGTCGCCTTTCGGCGTCATCAGCGTGTGCGGTTTGATTTCGACCAAGAAACCTTGTTCCTGCAAATCGGCAACCATTTGTTTGCGCGCGGCAAAGCGGTCCAAGCCTGCGTATTTTTCAGGCAGGACAAAGCCTTGTTGCGCTTCGCCTTTGAAGTTGAACACTTCGGCGTTTGCCAGCACTTTGGCTTCCAAATCGAACACATTAATCAGGCGCGTGTCGTGGCGTTTGCCGACTTCGTAGTCGTTGAAGTCGTGTGCAGGCGTGATTTTCACGCAACCGGTGCCAAAATCTTTTTCAACGTATTCGTCAGCAATCACGGGGATGGTGCGGCCGGTCAGCGGCAGGATTAATTCTTTGCCGATCAAGTGGGTATAACGTTCGTCTTCGGGATTGACGGCAACGGCCACGTCGCCCAGCAGCGTTTCAGGGCGGGTGGTTGCCACGATAACGGCTTCGGCAGGATTGTCGGCCAGCGGATAGCGGATGTGCCACATAGAGCCTTGTTCTTCCACGCTTTCCACTTCCAAATCAGACACTGCGGTACCCAATACCGGATCCCAGTTCACCAAGCGTTTGCCGCGGTAAATCAAGCCTTGCTCATACAGGCGCACGAACACTTCGGTTACGGTTTCGGCGCGAACATCGTCCATCGTGAAATACTCGCGCGTCCAGTCGGCAGAACAGCCCACGCGGCGCATTTGTTGGGTAATCGTGCCGCCGGAAACTTCTTTCCATTCCCATACTTTTTCCAAGAATTTTTCGCGGCCCAAGTCATGACGGGACACGTTTTGTGCGGCAAGCTGACGCTCGACCACGATTTGCGTGGCGATGCCCGCGTGGTCGGTGCCCGGAATCCAGGCGGTATTGCAGCCTTTCATGCGGTAGTAGCGGGTCAAACCGTCCATGATGGTTTGGTTGAAGGCATGGCCCATGTGCAGCGTGCCGGTTACATTGGGCGGCGGCAGTTGGATGGAGAAAGACGGTTTGGTCAAATCCATATCAGGCTGGAAATAGCCCTGCTCTTCCCAGTTTTGATAATGTTTGGATTCGATTTCGGCTGGATTGTATTTGTCTAACATGATGGAACTTTGTGAAATTAAGGTTATTTTTGATGTGCGGATTATAACGCAAAAAGGCCGTCTGAATCATTTCAGACGGCCTTTGGCATACGGGTTTTAAAAATGGAACAATACCAGGCTGACGGCAATCACCGCCATGCCCGTTGTCAGGCCGTAAACGGTTTCATGGCCGTCTGAATAGCGTTTGGCGGCCGGCAACAGCTCGTCCAACGCCAAAAACACCATCACACCGGCTATCACGCCGAACACCGAGCCAAACACGGCAGGCGACAAAAACGGCTGTAAAACCAAATAGCCCAAAGCCGCCCCCAAAGGCTCGGCCAAACCGGATAACAGACACGCCCATACCGTTTTCTTACGGCTTCGGGTGGCAAAATAAACCGGCGCGGCGATAGAAATGCCCTCCGGAATATTATGGATGGCAATCGCCAAGGCCAAAGGCATCCCGACCGCCGGATTTTCCAAGGTGGCAAAAAACGTCGCCAAACCTTCGGGGAAATTGTGCGCCGTAATCGCAAACGCCGCCATCATACCGACTCGCGCGATATGGCGGCGTTTGCTTTCTTGAAACGACGGGTCTTGCGCGTCTAAGGTTTCATGCGGGTTCGGCACCAGGCGGTCAATCAGCGCAATGCCGCCCATACCGGCCAAAAATGCCATGGTCGCCGCCGCAAACGCATGGTCTTTATCATAAATTTCAGCGAACGCCTCGCTGGATTTACTGAAAATCTCCGTCAGGGAAACATACACCATCGCACCGCCGGCAAATGCCAAACCAAACGACAACACGCGCGGATTGGGCGTTTTGGAAAACATCACCAAACCGCTGCCTAATACGGTAAACAAACCGGCAGCCAGCGTGATAGAAAAGGCAACGGCCAAATTGGACATCGAAAAATCGGGCATGAGAAAACCTGCGCTAAAAGCTGGGACAGGTTCAGACTAACACTTTTTAATACGTATGATAATAGTTATTATTTATTTTATTGATTAGATACCCGGATTTTGAAACATAAGGTCGTCTGAAAAATAGTTTTCAGACGACCCTACCTACTGACAAAAAATTCAGGAATTGCTATTCAATCTCAACTGGTTTGCCTTGCTTATCAATATAAAAGAATTCATCTTCACTAAAATCTTCGTCTTTAAATTTATTCTTCATATTAACAAGTGCCACACCATTTTGGAAATCATTGAAAGTACCAAATTTGAACGGTATAACTACTTTACCAGTTTTATCTAAATAACCGAATTTGCCGTTTAATTCTGCACCGATCAAACCTTCACTCAATGAACCTAGATACGTATATTTAAAAGGGATAACTACCTTTCCCTTTTTATCGATATAACCGTATTTATCATTTTGTACAACTTTTGCCATACCATCCTGAAAATTAGAAGCACTTTTATATCGCGCAGGAATTACCCACTGATTTCTGTTATCGATATAACCCCATTTATCAAGAATCTGAACAGCAGCTAATCCTTCATTAAAATAAAAGGCATTTTCATATTTTGGTGGAATAACCATCTCACCTTTTGTATTGATATAGCCATATTTATCTGTATCAGCAGGGACAACCGCAGCCAATCCTTCGCTGAATGAATCGGCTTTATCATATTGAAATGGGAGGGCAACTTTGCCATTTTTGTCAATAAAGCCCCATTTGCCTTTTTGTTTGGCAGGAGCAAGACCTTGTGCAAAATCACCAGGCAAGTCCTCAAATTTCAAAGGAATCACTTCTTTACCACTGGCGTTGATGTAGCCGCATAAAAGCTGATCTGATTTTCCTACTGTTTTACAAACTGCCGCCAATCCTTCAGAAAAATCGCGAGCAACGTAATATTTGAGCGGAACAACAACTTTCCCTTGTCGATTGACAAAACCATACAAATAAGGAGCCTTCTTGTTACCCGGCTTAGTAACCATAGACAGGCCTTCTTCACTAAGGCAATCAACCGTGCTGTAACCTTCTCTACCGGTTAATTTTGGTTCTTCGCAAGTATCAGCCAGCGCAAGAGGCATATACACTGATGCAATAAAAACACCTAAAAATATTTTCTTCACACATTAACCTTTTTAAAAAATGATGTATAGATTCTATAAAAAAATTATAAGGCATGTCCATCTTCAAAAACGGCAATGTTACTGAAAGGAAATATGGGACAATCTCCTATGCTTTTCCCAAGCTGCTACCGTCCCTCAACATAGCCGCAACCGGGTTGTTTTGCTAAATCACACTGCCTTTGGAAAATACCGGCAATACCGCCAACATGAAGAACAGGCCACAAACTTTTTTCAAATCCATCCGTATTTCTTTTACAAAAAATCTTTACGTCAGTCTGATTGCAGTATAACAAGACATACTGGGAACAAAAGGCCGTCTGAAAAATGGTTTTCAGACGGCCCTTAAGTTTGAAATATCACCAAACCTTATCGCTTTCCAGCTTAAGCCTGATAGCGCGACAGGCTCAAGTCGTCGCTGCGGATTTCGGTGTCTTTGCCGCTCACGATATCGGCGGTCAATTTTGCCGAACCCAGCGACATGGTCCAGCCTAAAGTGCCGTGGCCGGTATTCAGGAATAAGTTTTCAAAGCGGGTGCGCCCGATTAACGGCGTGCTGTCGGGCGTCATCGGTCGGAGGCCGCTCCAGAACAATGCCTGATTCAAATCGCCGCCTTCGGGGAATAAATCGTTGACGACCAAAGCCAATGTTTCGCGGCGTTTTTCGGGCAGTTTGATTTCGTAGCCCGACAATTCCGCCATGCCGCCGACGCGGATTCTGTTGTCGAATCGTGTGATGGCGACTTTGTAGCTTTCATCTAAAACGGTGGAAACCGGCGCGCCGTCGGAATTTGTGACCGGCAGGGTCAAGGAATAGCCTTTGACGGGATAAATGGGCAGATCGAGATCCAACTGCGCCAAAACCGTCCTGCTGAAGCAGCCGAGTGCGCAGACAACGGCATCTGCTTCAAACCGTTCTGTTTCGGTTTCCACTGCGCTGATGCGCAGCCCGTTGTGTTCGATGCGGCGGATGGTTTGGTTGAAATGAAACTGTACGCCCTTTTCCTGACACAATTTGTACAGGTTTTCGGTGAAGAGGTGGCAGTCGCCGGTCGCATCCGCAGGCAGGTGCAGGCCGCCGGCAATTTTGGCGGTAACGCGCGCCAGCGCAGGCTCGAATTCTGCGCATTCTTCGGGTTTCAGACGGCGGTAGGGCACGCCGTAGCGTTCCAAAACGGCAATGTCTTGTTCTGCCGCTTCGACTTCTTTGGTTTGGCGGAAAATCTGCAACGTCCCTTTTTTGCGCCCTTCAAAATTCATGCCGGTTTGCACTTCAAAACGGCGGAACATTTCTCGGCTGTATTCGGAAATCCTGACCATGCGCTCTTTATTGATTTGATAGCGCGCTGCCGTGCAGTTTTGCAGCATTTGCCACAGCCATTCGATTTGATACAGGCTGCCGTCGGGGCGAAACAGCAAAGGCGGATGGCTTTTAAACAGCCATTTCAGCGCTTTGGTCGGGATGCCGGGTGCAGCCCAGGGCGTGGTATAGCCGTAAGAGAGCTGGCCTGCGTTGGCAAAACTGGTTTCCATCGCCACGCCCTCGGCGCGGTCGATGACCGTTACTTCATGTCCGGCCTCTGCCAGATACCACGCGGAAGATACGCCGGCAACTCCGGCACCTAAAACCAGCACTTTCATTTTTCTCCTCCTCTGACTTTTTTCAAAACAAACTGATATACATCGGGCCGTCTGAATGTTCCGTTTCAGACGGCCTTGGACATCAATGCGGCAATTCGCCGTTTTTGATTTTTTGTTTGAAGTCGCGCGTTTCATTGACGATGACTTTCGCCATCAACAAAAGCGCAATCAGGTTGGGCAAGGCCATCAAGCCGTTGAACGTATCCGAAGCCAGCCACACCAAATCAAGGCTCAACACGGTACCCAGCATGACGGAAGAGACGTAACCCACGCGGTACAGTCCGGCAAAGCGTTCACCGAAAACGTACACCGCGCATTTCTCGCCGTAATAACACCAGCCGAGAATGGTTGAGTAGGCAAAGAAAATCAGGCCGATGGTAACAATCCAGCCGCCGATACCGGGCAGCATTTTCTGGAAAGTGACGGTTGTCAGCGCCGCGCCGCTCAATTCAGGTTTCACAAACTCGCCGCCTGCGCCGAGCAGACCCATGACCAACACGATACCAGTAATCGAGCAGACAACAATGGTGTCCAAAAAAGTACCGGTCATGGAAACCAAAGCCTGACGGACGGGGTGGTCGGTTTTCGCGGCGGCGGCGGCAATCGGCGCAGAACCCATGCCCGCCTCATTGGAGAACACGCCGCGTGCCACGCCGTAGCGGATGACCGTGCCGATGGCTCCACCAGCCACGGCCTGTGCGCTAAACGCATCGGAGAAAATCAGTTTGACGGCAGGCATCAGTGTGTCAGAATTCACGACAATAATGGAAATACCGCCCACTACATAAAATACTGCCATGGCAGGCACGATAAAGGACGCCGCTTTGGCGATGCCCTTAATGCCGCCTAAAAGCACAATGGCCGTTAATACGGTCAATATCACGCCGGTGTAGGCAGGTTCAACACCGAAGCTGGTTTGCACTGCCTGCGCAACCGAGTTGGACTGCACCGAGCTGCCGATACCGAAGGAAGCGAATGTGCCGAACAGCGCAAATGCGACAGCCATCCATTTCCAGTTTTTGCCCAAGCCTTTTTCGATGTAATACATCGGGCCGCCGGACATCTCGCCTTTGGAGTTGGTCACGCGGTATTTCACCGCCAACACGCCCTCGCCGTATTTGGTGGCCATACCGAAAATGGCGGTCATCCACATCCAAAATACCGCGCCCGGGCCGCCGGTTACCACCGCAGTCGCCACGCCGGCGATATTGCCCGTACCGATGGTGGCCGACAGCGCGGTCATCAACGCTGCAAAATGGGAAATATCGCCTTCGTGGTCTTCACCGTCTTCATGCTTCTTTGACGGCACAAACGCCTGTTTCAACGCATAACCCAGCATGGTGAACTGCAAGCCTTTCAGCAAAACGGTCAGCAAAATGCCCGTACCGACCAGCAGCATCAACATAATAGGCCCCCAGACCCAGCCGCTGATGGTTTCAAAAAAAGCTTTGAGATTGTCTAAAAGCAATTGCATGGTTTTTCTCCTTTGTCTGTTTTATTTTTTAAAACACCACTTTTTTGTAGTGTCCTGTAATTTCAGCACAGAATGTTTAAGATTACAACATATTTATTTTCAAAAGCTTTTCGTATTTTTACCCTAAATAAAACCTAATCGACACCAAGAAAATTGTTTACAATCCAGAGCAGGCCAAGACCCCAGCCCAATTAAAATGACAAATAAAAGCATGCTTTAAAACATCTTCCTGCCAACTGTTTAAAAAAATTCAGGCCGTCTGAAAAAAATCTTTCAGACGGCCTGAATGTGCGTGCCGCAACCCTATTTCAGCAACCCGGCCAACACTCGGGCAAAACGCTCCGCCGCGCCTTCGCTGGTGTGCAGGTACAGGGCAGGTTCGATGAGTTCCAACTCATTAAGCAGGAAGGTATCGCCAATCAGTGTGCCGTCCACGCGGGCATAAACCGGCATTTGCGGCAAGACGGCCAGTACATCTTGCGCGGCACGGACGGCAAACTCGGGCGGCTCGATACCGAACACCGACACGCCATAGGCCGAGTTGGCGCGCCATTCGCCTTGCGGCGGCTGACGGCGCACGGCATGGCTGAATGCGCCGTTGAAAAACACCAGCGAGGTTTCGCCCGCCGTTTCGATTTCGCGGATATACGGTTGAACCATCATGCCTTGCGGATAATCCGCCATATCCACGTCCAATGCCTCCGCACAAACTTTGACCACGCCTTTGCCGCTCTGTCCGAATGCGGGCTTGATAACTGCTTCCGTCCAACCTTGTTGTTTCAGAATATCGGCCAATTTGTCTTTGTGCGCGGGAACGAACACGCTGGGAATCACTTGCGCGCCGCGCGCCGCCAAATCGCACAAATAAGTCTTTTCCATATTCCAAGCCATCAATTCGGGCGGATTGATAAAACGCTGCCCCGCCTGCCCGGCATGCTCCAGCCATTGGCGGAAGGCTTCGGGTTCGGCGGCATAATCCCATGCGCACAAAGGCAGCAAAAACGGCGCGGACGGATGGTTTTGCCACGTATCAAATACGGTTTTCACACCCATGGTTTCCAAATGCCCCGCCAATGTTTTCAGGTTGTCTGACGGTTCGGGATAGGTTTGGCAGGTAATGAGTGCCAAAACGGTTTGCTCGGTCATGGTTGCATCTCGTTGCTAAAACCAAAATTATATAGCGAAATCAAACCAAAAGATTTTTCAGACAGCCTGATACATGAGGCCGATTCTGATAAAATGGTTTCCCCCTTTTCCGTCGGAACATGCTCATGAAATCTGCCCACGTCCTTGTCTGGTTCCGCCGCAACCTCCGCCTGCACGACAATGCCGCGCTTAATGCCGCCGTTGCAAGCGGTTTGCCCATCGCCTGCGTCTGGGTCAGCCAAAGGCCGTCTGAAAACCACAATCCGCGTCAAAGCCTGTTCCATTATCAAGCCGCGCAAGAGCTGCATACCCGTCTGGCGGCACACCATATTCCCTTATATGCCGTCGCTTCCGACGAAGACCTCCTCCCCTTGGCCGCTGCGCTCCATGCCCATACCGTCATCACTGACGAAGCCTACACCGAAGCCGAAATCCGCCAAGACAACCTCCTCTGGCACAATTTCGACCGCGCAGGCATTGCCCTGCAACACGCCAACGACCGCGGCATTTTGGCCAAATCTCCCCTCATGGATGCCAACGGCCTGCCATACACCGATTTTGCCGCCTATAAACAAGCATGGTTGCAGACCTATTCAGGACAAAGGCCGTCTGAAACCGAATTGCCTGTTCAAACCGGACAAAACGTTCCACTATTTCCAGCCCATCGCGGCGCAGTATTGCCTGCCTATCAACAGGGCGGCGAAACCGCAGCCTTAACGCAATGGCACGCGTTCAAACAAAATTTGGTTCACTACCCGATTACCCAAAACTTTCCGGCACGAAAAAACACCAGCCTCCTCAATGCCTACCTGTCCGCAGGCTGCATTTCACCTCGCCTGCTGGCCGCCGAAGGTTTGGCAAACCGACATTTCGAGTGGCTGGACAAGCTTATTTTCCGCGACTACTGCTACCAGCTCGCCTACCACCGCCGTCTGCCCGAAACAACCGATGCCGCCCCGGTGCGCGAATACTGGCGCAACGGCCAAACCGGCGTACCCGTCATCGACGCCTCCATCCGCAGCCTCGAAGCCACCGGCCACCTACATCCTGTTCTCCAGCAGCTGTGCGCCCACTATTTCTGCCATGCCCTCAACCTTGACCCCAACCAAGGTATCACGTGGACAGCCTCCGTCCAAACCGGCACCGACCCCGCGCTCAACCAAGCCAACTGGCACCTTGCCGCCCAAGACACAGCCACCGTCCGCTATGCCCACCGTTCGCACCAAATCGACCCCGACGGCAGCTACATCCGCAGTTACCTCCCCGAATTGGCACACCTGCCGTCCACCCTCATCCACACACCGTGGGCGGCCGCCGATGACATCGACACACACGGCTATCCCTTTCCTAAGGCCGTCTGAAACCTGCGTTCACACCAAAAAACCACACTAAATACAGCTGAAAAACGTTCAAACAAAATATTTTGGTTTCAGACGGCCAAACAGATTGAATAGCCAAGATTTACACGGTAAACTTACGTCATTAAAAAATTTTATTATTTCATTACAATGAAACCCGCATTCGACATAAAAACGTCACGTTTGGACGTCTTATCCATCCATCTGCACACCGCAGATCTAACCGAATTGGAAGAATTCCTGCGCCAACTGGCAGGCCAGTCCCAAGACGAATTCGTTCCCTTCATTTTAGACGTACAAGATTTCGACCATCCCGAATCCATCGATTTGGGCGGCATGATTTCCCTGTTTGCCCGTTACGGTATGCAAATTTTAGGGCTGCACCACATCAGCGATACCTGGGCGGCGGCGGCGGCGCGTTACCACTTGGTCTTCAAACAAGGCAACGCCACCCAGGCAGCCGACACACAGGCAGCGCCCACCCCGCGCCAGGCACCGCAGCCGCAAGACGTACAGGCCACCGTCATCAACAATCCGACCGTATTGGTCAGCACGCCCGTGCGTACCGGCCAGCAGGTGTACGCTGAAAACGGCGATCTCATCGTTACCGGCATCGTCAGCCAAGGCGCAGAACTTATCGCCGACGGCAACATCCATATTTACGCCCCCATGCGCGGCAGAGCGTTGGCCGGCGCAAAAGGCAACACCAACGCGCGCATCTTCATCCATTCCATGCAGGCCGAGTTAGTCTCCGTTGCCGGCATCTACCGCAACTTCGAGCAAGACCTGCCCGAGCATCTGCACAAAAAACCCGTACAAGTATCATTGCAAGACAACCGACTGGTTATCAGCGCAATCGACGCCGAATAAACATCAGTACTTAAAAAGGAAATATCGTGTCCAAAATCATCGTAGTAACTTCAGGTAAAGGCGGCGTAGGCAAGACCACTACCAGCGCCAGCATCGCAACCGGCCTGGCCCTGCGCGGCCACAAAACCGCCGTAATCGACTTCGACGTCGGTTTGCGCAACCTCGACCTGATTATGGGTTGCGAACGCCGCGTCGTGTATGACCTCATCAACGTCATCCAAGGCGAAGCCACACTCAACCAAGCCCTGATTAAAGACAAAAACTGCGAAAACCTCTACATCCTGCCCGCCTCGCAAACCCGCGACAAAGACGCGCTGACCCGCGACGGCGTCGACAACGTGATGAAAGAGCTGTCCAGCAAAAAAATGGGCTTCGAGTTCATTATCTGCGACTCCCCTGCCGGTATCGAACAAGGCGCACTGATGGCGCTCTACTTTGCCGACGAAGCCATCATCACTACCAATCCGGAAGTATCCAGCGTCCGCGACTCCGACCGCATCTTGGGCATTTTGCAAAGCAAATCCCGCAAAGCCGAACAAGGCGGCACAGTTAAAGAGCACCTGCTGATTACCCGCTACTCCCCAGAGCGCGTGGCCAAAGGCGAAATGCTGTCGGTACAAGACATCTGCGACATCTTGCGTATTCCGTTGATCGGTGTGATTCCTGAATCACAAAACGTCCTGCAAGCTTCCAACGCCGGCGAACCTGTCATCCACCAAGACAATGCCGCCGCCGCGGAAGCCTATAAAGACGTTATCGCCCGCCTCTTGGGTGAAAACCGCGAAATGCGTTTCCTCGAAGCTGAGAAGAAAAGCTTCTTAAAACGACTGTTCGGAGGTTAATACATGTCACTGCTCGATATGCTGTTCGGCAGAAAGCCGAAAACCGCCACAGTCGCGCGCGACCGCCTGCAAATCATCATCGCGCAAGAACGCGCACAAGAAGGCCAAGCTCCGGACTATCTGCCGACCCTGCGTAAAGAGTTGCTGGAAGTCCTGTCCAAATACGTCAACGTATCATTGGACGACATCCGCATCTCCCAAGAGAAACAAGACGGCTTGGACGTTCTTGAGCTGAACATCACCCTGCCGGAACAAAAAAAGGCTTAACACATGACCTTGACCGAATTGCGTTACATCGTAGCCGTCGCACAAGAACGTCACTTCGGACGTGCCGCACGACGCTGCTTTGTCAGCCAGCCCACCCTCTCCATCGCCATCAAAAAGCTGGAGGAAGAGCTGTCGGTATCCCTGTTCGACCGTAGCAGCAACGACATCATCACGACCGAAGCGGGCGAGCGCATTGTTGCCCAAGCCCGCCGGGTTCTGGAAGAAGCCGAACTCATCAAGCACCTTGCCAATGAAGAGCAAAACGAATTGGAAGGCGCGTTCAAACTCGGCCTGATTTTTACCGTTGCCCCCTACCTTCTGCCCAAGCTCATTACCGCGCTGCGTGAAACTGCGCCGAAAATGCCGCTGATGCTGGAAGAGAACTATACCCACATCCTGACCGAGTCGCTCAAACGCGGCGATGTCGATGCAATCGTCGTTGCCGAACCGTTCCAAGAGCCGGGCATCGTAACCGAGCCTCTGTATGACGAACCTTTCTTCGTCATCGTTCCCAAAGGACATCACTTTGAAGAACTCGATGCCGTTACGCCTCAGCTTTTGAGCGAAGAACAAGTGTTGCTGCTGTCCGAAGGCAACTGTATGCGCGACCAAGTGTTGGCAAGCTGTTCCGAATTGGCTTCCAAGCAAAAAATCCAGGGCTTGACCAATACCCTACAAGGCAGCTCCATTAACACCATCCGCCACATGGTTGCCAGCGGCCTGGCCATCAGCGTCATGCCGGCTACCGCATTGACCGAAAACGACCACATGCTTTTCAGCATTATCCCGTTTGAAGGCACTGCACCGCACCGCCGTGTCGTTTTGGCTTATCGCCGCAACTTTGTCCGTCCGAAAGCACTGACTGCCTTGCGCACTGCTATTTTGCAATCGCAACTGACCGGTGTAACGTTCGTCAACGAATAAACCGTAAAACAAAAGGCCATCTGAACATTCAGACGGCCTTTTTATTTTTAACCAAATAAAGGATTAGTAGCGGGTATGAACTTGACTGCCGATAACACCACCCAAAGCCGCGCCACCCAAGGTAGAGCCGGTATCGCCACCAATCAAATTACCTGCCACGCCGCCCAATACCGCACCAGCAGCAGTGTTGCGTTGAGTTTGAGTCATATTGGCACACGCACCCAAAGAAGCGGCCAGCATGATCAAGGTCACAGTTTTTGCAAAAGTTTTCTTCATGGTTTGATTCTCCATCAGGGGTTAAGCTTTATATGGAACAGTATGGCACAACCTTTCATTAATATATTTTCTGATAAGTAAAGACAGATTAAACTAAGATAACGCTCTTGATGAACGGTTAAATGCAAAAACAAACGGCAATTCCAAAAGAATATTTATAAATTTTAATATATTTGGCATAAAATTGCGCATACATCAACCGCATTCGGTAGTGATACAATGACGACTTGTCTGAATTACCGGAAACACCCGTCATGAGTATCTACGCACTGGCACACATCATCCACGTTTATTGCGCGATTGCCTTTGTCGGCGGCGTATTTTTCGAAATGCTGGTCCTCTCCGTTTTACACACCGGCCGCGTTTCACGCGAATCGCGCCGCGAAGTCGAACGTGCCATGTCCCATCGTGCCGTCCGCGTGATGCCGCCTGTCGTCATTACCCTGTTCATCAGCGGCATCGTGATGGTGTACAACCGCTACCTGCCGATACTACACCACCCATTCGACAGCTCCTTCGGCATCATGCTGAGCATCAAAATCCTGTTGGCAGTAAGCGTTTTGGTACATTTTGCCATCGCCGTCGTCAAAATGGCACGGCACACCCTCACCGTCGGCTGGTCGAAATACATACACGCCGTCGTATTCAGCCATATGCTATTTATCGTCTTTTTTGCCAAAGCAATGTTCTACCTGTCTTGGTAAACCTTACCCATACCCCACACACAAGGATTGTTTATGACCCAATACCCGTCCGTCGGCTCGCCGATGTTTTACGGCATCTTCTTTATTGCCGTCTTAATCATGATCGCCATCGATATGGTGTCGCTGAAAAAAAACGGCGCCCACAAAGTCAGCATCAAAGAAGCCCTCGCCTGGAGCGGCATTTGGGTGGCCGTATCCTGCGCGTTTGCCGGCTGGCTCTATTTCGAACTGGCGGGCAACCCGGCTTACGGGGCCGTTGTCGCCAAAGAAAAAGTCCTCGAATTCTTCACCGGCTATGTGCTCGAAAAATCCCTTGCCGTCGACAACATCTTCGTTTTCCTGATGATTTTCGGCTATTTCAAAGTCGAACCCAAATTCCAACACCGCGTCCTGCTCTATGGCGTATTCGGCGCCATCGTCCTGCGCGCCATCATGATTTTCATCGGCGCGGCACTGGTACAGCAATTCGAATGGATTCTCTACCTGTTCGGCGCATTCCTGCTCTATACCGGCATCCACATGATGAAACCCGAATCGGAAGAAGAGGAAGACCTTTCCCAAAACAAAATCCTGACCCTGCTCAAAAAAGTCATCCCGACCAGCCCACAGTTTGACGGTGAAAAATTCTTTACCATTGAAAACGGCAAACGCATCGCTACGCCGCTTTTACTGGTATTGATTATGATCGAATTGAGCGACATCATCTTCGCCGTGGACAGCATTCCCGCTATTTTTGCCGTCACCACCGACCCGTTCATCGTCCTTACCTCCAACATTTTTGCCATCTTAGGCCTGCGTGCCATGTACTTTTTGCTGGCGGATTTTGCCGAACGCTTTATCTTCCTCAAATACGGCTTGGCCTTCGTATTGAGCTTTATCGGTATCAAAATGCTGATTATGCACTGGGTACATATCCCGATTTCCATTTCCCTGTCCGTCGTCTTCGGCGCACTGGGCGCATCCATCCTGACTTCTTTGGTGTACACGCGTCAGCAAGAAAAAAAATAATCCGCCGATACAAAAAGGCCGTCTGAAAAACATTTTTCAGACGGCCTTTTCAAATATCGGACACCAGCTTATTTAGCAGCATCTTTCAATTTGTCGGCAGCTTCTTGAGTTGCATCGGCAGCTTTACCCAAAGCATCTTTAGCCGCATCTTTGGCAGCGTCTTTAGCTTCGCCCACAGCAGCTTTTGCATCGTCCAAAGCTTTGTCGCTGGCTTCTTTAGCACCATCGATGGCTTTACCGGTAGTTTCTTTAGCATCGGAAATTGCTTTCTCCGCAGTTTCCTTCGCATCGGCACCGGCTTCTTTAGCGTCAGAAACAGCCTGTTCAGCAGCGCCTTTAGCTTCGGAAGCAGCAGCATCAGCAGCAGAAGCCGCGTGTTCGGCAGCAGCGTTCACATCAGAAGCAACGGCAGAAGCCGCTTCTTGAGTTTCCTGTTTCGCCTCTTGAGAACAAGCAGCCAAACCAGCCACCATCATCGCAGCAATCAATAATTTTTTCATGTTGTATATCCTTTGGTCTAAAAAATATCCATCAGAACTGACAGATTAAAAAATCATAACATAATTAATACTCGGAAACGGGAGAATTAACGCCAAATAACAACCGATTTACGTTTTTTGAAAAAAATTTCAAAAAAACAGTTGACGAAAAGAAACAAGCTCCCTATAATGCACAGCTTATCGGGTCGTTAGCTCAGTCGGTAGAGCAGCGGACTTTTAATCCGTTGGTCGAGCGTTCGAATCGCTCACGACCCACCAAATATAAAAACCTGCTTTAAAAAAGCAGGTTTTTTTACATCTTTATCAAACCCTTCTCCATACGATACCTCCCCTATCTTCAAAATCAAGCCATATACAGGCTTTGTCCCAATGCCGCGTATGAACGTTACCCAACGCATCACACCAGCACCAACCTATAATCAACCAAGCCCGACTCCCCCTTCCATCAACTTTTTCTAAAAACTTCCAAATACCTACCGTCAACCCACTCTAAATCCTCTTGTATGCCAGACAATTTAGGCATAGACTAAAACTACATTCAACTACAACAATAGGAGAAAGTTTGATGAAACAACTGTCTATGTATATTAACGGCCGTTTTGAAACCGATTTTAACGGTACATGGCGCGATGTATTGAATCCGGCAACCGAAGAAGTCATCGCGCGCGAGCCTAAAGGCGGAAAAGCCGATGTTGACCGTGCCGTTGCTGCCGCCAGAGAGGCGCAAGCCGCATGGGAGCGTTTGCCTGCTGTTGAACGCGGCGTATACTTGCGCAAAATCGCCCAAGGCATACGCGAACGTGCCGACGAGCTGACCGACACCATTGTCGCCGAAGGCGGCAAAACCAAAGACTTGGCACGCATAGAAGTTATGTTCACTGCCGATTATCTCGACTACCAAGCCGAATGGGCGCGCCGTTATGAAGGCGAAATCATCCAAAGCGACCGCCCGCGCGAAAATATTTTATTGTTCAAACGTCCTTTGGGCGTAATTGCCGGCATTTTGCCGTGGAACTTCCCCTTCTTCCTGATCGCCCGCAAAATGGGCCCGGCTTTGGTAACAGGCAATACCATCGTCGTCAAACCAAGCAGCGTTACCCCGATCAACTGCCACATCTTTGCTGAAATCGTTCACGCTTCAGGCTTACCGGCCGGCGTATTCAACGTCGTCAACGGCCCGGGTGCAGAAATCGGCAATGCCTTGGCATCACATCCGCAAGTCGACATGGTCAGCCTGACCGGTTCTGTAGAAGCAGGCCGCCAAGTAATGGAAGCTGCCGCCACCAACATTACCAAAGTCTCATTGGAACTCGGCGGCAAAGCCCCTGCCATCGTTTTGAAAGACGCGGATTTGGACTTGGCAGTGAAATCCATCTTGGCTTCGCGCGTCGGCAACACCGGCCAAATCTGCAACTGCGCCGAGCGCGTGTATGTCCACAGCAGCCTGAAAGACGCGTTCATTGAAAAAATGACTGCCGCCATGAAAGGCGTTCGCTACGGCAACCCGGCCGAAGCCGAACCCGGCGCGCTGGAAATGGGCCCGCTGATTGAAGAGCGCGCCGTCAAAGCCGTTGCTGAAAAAGTGGAACGCGCCGTCAAACAAGGTGCGACACTGGTCTGCGGCGGCAAACGTGCCGACGGCAAAGGCTACTTCTTCGAACCTACCCTGCTGACCGATACCGACAACAGCATGGACATCATGAAAGAGGAAACCTTCGGCCCAGTCCTGCCGGTTGCCACTTTCGACACGCTCGACCAAGTCATCGCTTTGGCAAACGACAGCGAGTTCGGCCTGACCAGTTCCGTCTATACCACCAATCTGAATGAAGCGTTTTATGTAACCCGTCGCCTGCGTTTCGGCGAAACCTACATCAACCGCGAAAACTTCGAAGCCATGCAAGGCTTCCATGCCGGTTGGAAAAAATCAGGTATCGGCGGCGCCGACGGTAAACACGGTTTGGAAGAATACCTGCAAACCCAAGTCGTCTATTTGGAAACTGATATCTAACTGCCGATACGGCCCTTCATGAAACAAAAGGCCGTCTGAAGCTGATTTTTCAGGTTAAACTGCACCCAAAAAGTTGCTACTACAACTAACAAGGTGCAGTTTTTTATAACTAATTTTTATTAAATAGGAAAGTAACCATGTTGCACAAAATCGGGATAATGAGCGCGTTGATTTTGGGTCTTGCCATGCCTGCCGCTGCTGAATGTTTGATTCAAAAAGATGGTATCGGAGGAATTAAATTAGGGCAGAACTTAAAGCAGGTAAAACAGAAATTCCCGAAGGCGAAAATGGAGAGAACAAGCGATGCCGAAGGTGTGGCGTATGTTGCCATTACGCTGTCTAAAGACGTTATGGTTATCGCTTTTCAAGATGGAGACGACGATCCTGATTCTCCTATAAAACTCCATAAAAAAATTGATTCTTTGAGCACCTATTCTCCCGCCTGTCACACGGCTTCAGGTGTACACCCGGGCATGAAGATTAAAGATGCAGAAGCCAAGTTGGGCAAAGTCAAAAAAATCATAATGTCGGAAATAGAAGCGCGTGAATATGTAACATTTGCCCGCCAACCTAAAAATTTTACATTTGAAGTGGAACGTGGAACAGGGATTTATCCGGGTAAAGGTGAAGCGCCGAATCAAACTCGGCGTTACCGTCAAACGGGACGTATTGAGGCAATTTCCGTATCTCAATCCAACGGTTTTGATAATTGAAGAGCAAGATATTAGACAGAATGAACTGCACCCCCAAAGTTGCCCTCCAACTAACAAGGTGCAGTTTTTTATGACCCAATATACATTACACTTCAAAATACCAAACCGTATTCCACTACCTGTCCGCGTACGCAAACCAATACCGCATCTCACGCACCCATCTGCGACGTTGGATAACCGCCTGTCAGGAAAGCGGCATCTGCCCACTCAAACCCTTCAGTCCAAAATCTTGACCGACTACCGCAAAAATACCTTTATCGGCGACAAGCCGATCACAAAAATACTGTTTTTGGAGGCAGTTCAGGTTTCAGACGACCTTTCTGCCTTTATAGAAAAAAATACCGACATCGCGTAAAATAGAGCCAATTTTTCACTTTATTCAGGCCGTCTGAACACATGGGCAGCCTGACTTATTTTTCCGGAAAACATCATGAGCGAACAAAACAATCCTCAAATCGAGCCGCAGTTGGACGAAAACCAAATCATCGCCCTGCGCCGCGAAAAACTGCACAACATCCGCAAAGAACGCAACGCTTACCCTAACGATTTCAAACGCGACAGCTTTGCCGCCGACCTGCACACCCAATACGGCGAAATCAGCAAAGAAGAACTCGACCCGCAAGGCATTCCCGTCAAAGTGGCCGGCCGTATGATGCTCAAACGTCAAATGGGCAAAGCCAGCTTCGCCACCATTCAAGACGTGACCGGTCAAATCCAGCTTTATTTGAACAACAAAGGCGTGAGCCAAGAAGTCTTGGATGACTTCAACCACTGGGACTTGGGCGACATCGTCGGCGCGGAAGGTACTTTGTTCAAAACCAACCACGGTGAATTGACCGTGCGCGTATCTAATATCCGCCTGCTGTCCAAATCCCTGCGTCCTCTGCCCGACAAACACAAAGGTTTGAGCGATCAGGAAACCAAATACCGTCAACGCTACGTCGATTTGATTGCCAACGAAGAATCGCGCAATACCTTCATCAAACGCAGCCAAATCATCCAATCCGTGCGCAATTTCATGGTGAACGAGCATTATTTGGAAGTCGAAACCCCGATGATGCACCCGATTCCCGGCGGCGCAACGGCGAAACCTTTCGTGACCCACCACAACGCTTTGGACATTCCGCTCTACCTGCGCATCGCGCCCGAGCTGTATCTGAAACGCTTGGTGGTCGGCGGTTTGGAGCGCGTGTTTGAAATCAACCGCAGCTTCCGCAACGAAGGCATGTCCGTGCGCCACAACCCTGAATTCACCATGATCGAATTCTACGAAGCCTTCTCCGACTACGAGCGCATGATGCAGATGGCGGAAGATATCATCCGCAACGCTTCCCGCGCGGTAAACGGCACGGCGAAAATCAGCTACAACGGCAAAGAAGTCGATTTGGAAAGCCCGTTTGAACGCCTGACCATTCTCGAAGCCATCAAAAAATACAATCCGCACTACACCGACGAGCAGTTGAACGATGAAGAATGGCTGAAAAAAGAAATCGTCAAACACGGTGAAAGTCTGCCTCCGTCTCCGGGCATCGGCAGCCTGCAACTTGCCCTGTTTGAAGGTTGCGCCGAGGGCAAACTATGGAACCCGACTTTCATCATTGACTACCCTGTCGAAGTGTCGCCATTGGCACGCGCATCCGACAGCAAACCGGGTCTGACCGAGCGTTTCGAATTGTTCGTTGTCGGCCGTGAGCTGGCAAACGGCTATTCCGAGTTGAACGATCCCGAAGACCAAGCCGAACGCTTCAAAGCGCAAGTAGCACAAAAAGACGCCGGCGACGACGAAGCCATGCACTACGATGCCGACTACATCCGCGCGATGGAATTCGGCCTGCCGCCGACAGGCGGCTGCGGCATCGGTATCGACCGCTTAGTAATGTTGCTGACCGATTCGCAAACCATCCGTGACGTGATTCTGTTCCCGCAAATGCGTCCCGAATAACGCATTGAAATAAAATCAAGGCCGTCTGAAAACAAGACTCTGTTTTCAGACGGCCTTTTTGTTCAAATATGTAAAACGGGAAAATTAAAATCGATAAATCCTTTACACCATAATAATAAAATTACATGATAATCAAAAAGATAATATAAAAAAGAATATGTAAACGTTTTTCAGTTTGTTGACAGTCTGCTAGAATACATCCAGTTACAGACAGCCTCCACACACAGGCCGTCTGAAAATACAGAAACTCTGAAAGGTTTGTATGGATCAATTTTTCGAACAGCTTCACGGCTGGGTAAACGCCATCAACGACCCAATGTGGTCGGGGTTGGTATATATGCTTTTAGGCGCAGGCCTCTTTTTCACCGTTACCACCGGTTTTGTACAATTCCGCCTCTTCGGCCGCAGTATCAAAGAAATGTTGGGCGGCCGCAAACAAGGTGATGATCCGCACGGAATCACACCATTCCAAGCATTCGTTACCGGCTTGGCCAGCCGCGTAGGCGTGGGCAACATCGCCGGCGTGGCGATTGCCATCAAACTCGGCGGGCCGGGTGCGGTATTCTGGATGTGGGTAACCGCCTTAATCGGCATGAGTTCGGCGTTTGTCGAATCTTCACTGGCCCAACTCTTTAAAGTCCGGGACTACGACAACCACCACTTCCGCGGCGGTCCTGCCTACTACATCACTCAAGGCCTGGGACAAAAATGGCTGGGCGTTTTGTTCGCCCTGAGCCTGATTTTCTGTTTCGGCTTTGTATTTGAAGCCGTACAGACCAATACCATCGCCGATACCACCAAAGCGGCATGGGGCTGGGATCAACACTATGTCGGTGTCGCCCTGGTCATTCTGACTGCCCCGATTATCTTCGGCGGTATCCGTCGCGTATCTAAAGCCGCGGAAATTATCGTTCCGCTGATGGCGGTTTTATATCTCGTCATAGCACTCTTCATCATTGCTACCAATATTTCCCTGATTCCTGACGTGTTCGGTCAGATTTTCTCCAACGCGTTCAACTTTGATTCGGCTGCAGGAGGTTTCCTCGGCGGTCTGATTTCGATCACCATGATGCAGGGTATCAAACGCGGCCTGTATTCCAATGAGGCGGGTATGGGTTCCGCGCCGAACGCCGCAGCCGCAGCCGAAGTAAAACACCCCGTCTCCCAAGGCATGATTCAAATGCTGGGCGTTTTCGTCGATACCATCATCGTCTGCTCATGCACCGCCTTTATCGTCTTGACCTATCAACAGCCTTACGGCGACCTGAGCGGTGCGGCGCTAACCCAAGCGGCAATCGTCAGCCAGGTAGGCGAATGGGGAGCGGGCTTCCTTGCTGCCATCCTGTTTATGTTTGCCTTTTCAACCGTTATCGGCAACTATGCCTATGCCGAGTCCAACGTCCAATTCATCAAGAGCCATTGGCTGGTTACCGCCGTTTTCCGTATGCTGGTTTTGGCATGGGTCTACTTCGGTGCAGTTGCCAACGTACCCTTGGTATGGGATATGGCAGACATGGCCATGGGCATCATGGCATGGATTAACCTCGTTGCTATCCTGCTCCTGTCCCCACTTGCCTTCCTGCTGTTGAAAGACTACACAGCCAAGCTGAAAATGGGCAAAGACCCAGAGTTCAAACTCTCTGAACACCCGGGCTTGAAACGAAAAATCAAATCCGATATCTGGTAAAACCAAAGGCCGTCTGAAATTTCAGACGGCCTTTTTAATCCCTGCCATTTAGACAAAACGATGCCTCTTAAAGCAGAAGCCTTAAGGGGCAGAGCGTTGCGGCACATCTTTTCAGACGGCCTTAAAAAAGTATTGAAATCCTGCTGATGACGCAACGCCTGATGCTGTTCAAAAAATATTGGGGCATTGCACCTTTGAACCGACAGAGCCGAAAGCCGCTAAAAACACCTACACAGCCGAAGTTTCATCTGGCTGACCAAGCTGAACAACCTGCGTATTTTAGAGCAAGGCAGCGAGCGGCCATTGACTGATTCTGAGCGTTCTATACTTATGGACGAGCCGTATAAAAAAGTTAACTTATACCGGCGATTGATATTCGTACACATGATACGGATAGCACCAAAGGGAAAAACGGCATTTTCCAAAATGTTGGTGTCAAAACCGCCCTTTCATTCCCAAAATACCAAATTGACGAACTGGGCAAAGAAATCAGACTATGCCGTCTGAAAAAACGCCCGCCTGTCCGTTAAATTAATCCATCCCTGTTTCAGACGGCCTGAAGCAGGGATTTTTATATACAAATAAGGGGAAAAACATGACTTGGCGCAGCCTGCTCATTCAAAACGGCGGCAAACTATCCTTGCAACGCCGGCAACTGCTGATTCAACAAAACGGTGAGTTCCATACCGTACCATTAGAAGACATTGCCGTAATCATCATCGAAAACCGCGAAACCCTGATTACCGCCCCGCTCTTATCAGCCTTAGCCGAGCATGGTACAACCCTGCTGACATGTGACGAGCAGTTCCTCCCTGCGGACAATGGCTGCCTTATGCCCAATATCACCGCCAACTCAAAATCCTCAAGCTGCAGCTAAATATAAGCGAACCCTTAAAAAAGCAACTCTGGCAACATATCGTCCGCCAAAAAATCCTAAATCAAGCATTTGTCGCAGACGAAACAGGCAATGATCTTGCAGCCAAACGGCTGCGCACTTTGGCAGTCGAAGTCCGTTCGGGCGACACCGGAAACCGTGAAGCCCAAGCTGCCGCCCTCTACTTCCAAGCCCTCTTTGGAGAAAAGTTTACCCGTAATGACAACAATACCGTCAATGCCACATTGAACTACACCTACGCCGTACTCCGTGCAGCAGTTGCACGCACCCTGACCTTATATGGTTGGTTACCTGCATTAGGCTTGTTTCATAGAAGCGAACTAAATCCATTCAACCTCGCCGATGACTTTATCGAACCCTTACGCCCATTGGCCGACCTGTTCGTTATACATTTGCATGAACAAGGCCGTCTGAAAACTGATCTGACCCCTAACATCAAACAAAACCTTATCAAGACCCTTCACTGTCAAATCTGCATCGAACGGCAATATTTCAGCACCTTGGCCGCTATCGACAAAATGATTTCTTCATTTCAAGCCAGCATCACCGACAAAAACGCCAAACAGCTGAAATTGCCTGAAATCTTGCCATTGAAAGAATACCAATATGAGTGAGGCCAAATTTATGAGGATTATCGTCTTCTTCGACCTACCGGTTACCACGGCGGCCAAGCGCAAAGCCGCCAATCAATTCCGCCAGTTTTTATTAAAAGATGGATACCAAATGCTCCAACTTTCCGTATACAGCCGTATTGTCAAAGGTCGAGATTCGTTGCAAAAACACCACAATAGACTATGTGCAAACCTGCCACAAGAAGGCTCAATCCGCTGTTTGGAAGTAACAGAAAAGCAATTTGCCACCATGAAACTGCTGTTGGGAGAGCTAAAAACCCAAGAAAAAAGGGTCAATTCAGACCAACTATTATTATTTTAAAGCCACTTTTTTAGTCAAAATAAAACGGGAAACCCTTATAGAATAAGGATTTCCCGTTGGATTATTGTAGCACTGCGAAATGAGAAAGGGAGCTACAACACGCAACGGGGTCAGTACCGGATAAAGTTTATTGTAGCACTGCGAAATGAGAAAGGGAGCTACAACTATATTCACCCCATTGAATGAAACAATAAAATTGTAGCGTTGTAAAATAAAATAGAGACTTCCTAAATGAAAAAAGCACTACCTAAACAGGTAGTGCTTTCATATCAATTTGCTTATTCAGCAGAATCAGCTGCTTTATCAACCAATTCAACCAATGCCAAAGGAGCATTATCACCTTTACGGAAACCGTATTTCAGTACACGAACATAGCCGCCGTTACGAGCAGCAAAGCGTGGACCCAATTCGTCAAACAATTTAACTACAACATCACGATCGCGAGTGCGGTTAAAAGCCAAACGACGGTTTGCCAAAGATGGTTTTTTACCCAAAGTAATCAAGGGTTCAACTACGCGGCGCAATTCTTTTGCTTTCGGCAAAGTTGTCACGATGGTTTCGTGAGTCAACAAGGAATTCGCCATATTGCGCAGCATCGCAGCGCGGTGGCTGCTAGTACGGTTTAATTTGCGGTTGCCATTACGATGACGCATGTCATTATCCTTTAATCTTCAAACTTACGGCTTTTCTAAGCCTACAGGCGGCCAAGCTTCTAATTTGGAACCTAATG
>NZ_JBQCXF010000027.1:0-23528 GCF_051956635.1 Neisseria sp. P0022.S010
ACGTGCGCGTCGAAATCGACCGCGATACCGGCGAATACCAAACCTTCCGCCGCTGGCTGATTGTTGCCGATGAAGACTACACCTACCCCGACGTAGAAAAAACCATCGAGGAAATCCAAGAAGAAATCCCCGGCACCACCATCCAAATCGGCGAATACTACGAAGAGCAGCTGCCAAACGAAGGCTTCGGCCGCCAAGCAGCGCAAACCGCCAAACAAATCATCCTGCAACGCATCCGTGATGCGGAGCGCGAGCAAAACCTGAACGAATTCCTCGCTTCTAAAGAAGACATTGTTTCCGGCACCGTAAAACGCGTCGAGCGCCACGGCATCATCGTTGAAGTCGTCGCGGGCAAACTTGACGCCCTGATTCCGCGCGAAGAAATGATTCCGCGCGAAAACTTCCGCAGCGGCGACCGCATCCGCGCCCTCTTCCTGCGTGTGGACGAAATTGGCAATACCGGCCGCAAACAAGTCATTTTGAGCCGTACCAGCGGCGACTTCTTGGCCAAACTCTACGCCAACGAAGTGCCTGAAATTGCAGACGGCCTGTTGGAAATCCGCGAAGTAGCACGCGACCCAGGCCAACGCGCCAAAGTTGCCGTTAAAGCCAACGACCAACGCATCGACCCGCAAGGTACTTGTATCGGCGTGCGCGGTTCGCGTGTCAACGCCGTGAGCAACGAATTGTCCGGCGAACGCATCGACATCGTATTGTGGTCTCCCGAGCCTGCCCAATTCGTGATGAACGCGCTGTCTCCTGCCGAAGTAAGCCGCATCGTGATTGACGAAGACAAACACGCCGTTGACGTGATTGTTGATGAAAACCAACTGGCGCTGGCCATCGGCCGCGGTGGTCAAAACGTCCGCCTGGCTTCCATCCTGACCGGCTGGCAGCTGAACATCATGACCGTTGAAGAAGCCGACGAGCGCAATGCCGCCGAAGATGCCGTTATCCGCAACCTCTTCACTACCCACTTGAACATCGACGACGAAACCGCCGATATTTTGGTTGAAGAAGGTTTTGCCACATTGGAAGAAGTGGCTTACGTTCCGGCGGCAGAATTGCTCGCCATCGAAGGCTTTGACGAAGAAATCGTTGAAACCCTGCGCAACCGCGCACGCGACGCCATCCTGACCATGACCATCGCGGCAGAAGAAAAACTGGGCGAAGTGTCTGAAGACATGCGCAATCTGGACGGCGTAGATTCCGATATGTTGCGCAAGCTTGCCGAAGCAGGCGTGACCCAACGCGACGATCTGGCCGAATTGTCTGTTGACGAATTGGTCGAAATTACCGGTGTTGACGAAGAAGAAGCCAAAAAAGTGATTTTGGCTGCACGCGAACACTGGTTTACTGAAGAAAATAACTAAGGGGGTACTGAATGAGTAATACAACCGTAGCGCAATTTGCCGCCGAACTAAACCGCCCCGTCGATGATTTGCTTAAACAATTGAAAGAAGCCGGGGTCAATAAGAACAGCGGTAATGACAGCCTGACCACTGACGACAAACAACTGTTGACTGCTTACCTGCAAAAGAAAAACGGCAGCAACAGCGGCACCATCAGCATCCGCCGCAAAAAAACCGAAGTCAGCACCGTTGACGGCGTAAAAGTGGAAACACGCCGCCGCAGCCGTGCCGTTACCATTCCTTCTTCCGAAGAATTGGCAGCAGAAGCCAAAGCCAAAGTAGCGGCTGAAAACCAAAAAGCCGAAGCAGAAAAAGCAGCCGCAAAAGCTGCCGAAGAAAAAGCCAAAGCTGAAGCAGAAGCAGCCGCAAAAGCCGAAGCCCGCGCCAAAGCAGAGGCCGAAGCAGCCAGACTGAAAGCAGCCAAAGCCGCACCAAAAGCAGAAAGCAAGCCTGCCGAAGCCAAAAAAGAAGAAGCCAAACCGGTTGAAGCCGTAGAAGCTAAGGCAGAAGCAAAAGTTGAAGCCAAAGCAGACAACAAGCCGTCTGAAAAATCCGTTGAAGCTGAAAAACCGGCCGAAGCCAAAAAACCTGCCAAAGCCAAACAAGACAAAGGCGGTAAAGGCAAAGAAGCGAAAAAGGCAGCCAAACCTGCCGCGCCTGCCGTACCGCAACCTGTCGTCAGCGAGGAAGAACAGGCTCAACGCGATGAAGAAGCCCGTCGTGCCGCCGCCCTGCGTGCGCATCAAGAGGCTTTATTGAAAGAAAAACAAGAGCGTCAAGCGCGCCGCGAAGCCATGAAACAACAGGCCGAGCAAGAAGCAAAATCTGCCAAAGAAGCCAAATCCAAATCAGGCGAACGCAACAAACCTGCCGAGAAAACCAAAGCCCCGTCCGGCGAAGGCAAATCCGAACACAACGCGCGCAATAAAAAAGACGACCGCCGCGATCGTGACGAAGAGAACCAAGGCCGCAACGCCAAAGGCAAAGGCGGTAAAGGCGGCCGTGACCGTAACAATGCGCGCAACGGCGACGACGAGCGTGTACGCAGCGGTAAAAAAGGCAAGAAACTCAAACTCGAGCCGAACCAACACGCCTTCCAAGCACCGACCGAACCTGTCGTACACGAAGTCTTGGTTCCCGAAACCATTACCGTTGCCGATTTGGCGCACAAAATGGCCGTTAAAGGCGTTGAAGTGGTCAAAGCCCTGATGAAAATGGGCATGATGGTCACCATCAACCAATCCATCGACCAAGACACCGCCCTGATTGTGGTGGAAGAGCTCGGCCACATCGGCAAACCTGCCGCCGCCGATGATCCCGAAGCATTCTTGGATGAAGGCGTGGAAGCTGTGGAAGCCGAAGCATTGCCGCGTCCGCCGGTCGTTACCGTGATGGGTCACGTCGACCACGGTAAAACCTCCCTGCTGGACTACATCCGCCGCGCCAAAGTGGTACAAGGCGAAGCGGGCGGCATTACCCAACACATCGGCGCATACCATGTTGAAACCCCGCGCGGCGTGATTACCTTCTTGGATACTCCGGGTCACGAAGCGTTTACCGCCATGCGTGCGCGCGGTGCAAAAGCAACCGACATCGTGATTCTTGTGGTTGCCGCCGACGACGGCGTAATGCCGCAAACCATCGAGGCGATTGCCCACGCCAAAGCAGCAGGCGTACCGATGGTGGTTGCCGTCAACAAAATCGATAAAGAAGCCGCCAATCCAGAGCGCATCCGCCAAGAGTTGACCGCGCACGAAGTCGTGCCGGACGAATGGGGCGGCGATGTACAATTTATCGACGTTTCCGCCAAAAAAGGCATCAATATCGACGCCTTACTCGAAGCTGTCTTGCTCGAAGCCGAAGTTTTGGAACTGACCGCCCCTGTCGATGCACCAGCCAAGGGCATCATCGTTGAAGCACGTTTGGACAAAGGCCGCGGTGCGGTTGCCACCCTCTTGGTGCAAAGCGGTACGCTGAAAAAAGGCGATATGCTGCTGGCCGGTACTGCATTCGGTAAAATCCGTGCAATGGTTGACGAAAACGGCAAAGCCATCAATGAAGCCGGTCCGTCTATCCCTGTCGAAATCCTCGGCTTGTCTGACGTACCGAATGCAGGTGAAGATGCAATGGTATTGGCCGACGAGAAAAAAGCGCGCGAAATCGCCCTCTTCCGTCAAGGCAAATACCGCGACGTGCGTTTGGCCAAACAACAGGCCGCAAAACTGGAAAACATGTTCAACAATATGGGCGAAAACCAAGCCCAATCCTTGTCTGTCATCATCAAAGCAGACGTACAAGGTTCTTACGAAGCTTTGGCGGGCAGCCTGAAAAAACTGTCCACCGACGAAGTGAAAGTGAACGTGTTGCACAGCGGCGTGGGTGGCATTACCGAATCGGATGTCAACTTGGCCATCGCTTCCGGCGCATTCATCATCGGCTTTAACGTCCGTGCAGATGCTTCCGCACGCAAACTGGCTGAAAATGAAAACGTGGAAATCCGTTACTACAACATCATTTACGATGCCATCGACGACGTGAAAGCCGCCATGAGCGGTATGCTCTCTCCGGAAGAGAAAGAGCAAGTCACCGGTACGGTCGAAATCCGTCAGGTCATCTCCGTTTCCAAAGTCGGCAATATTGCAGGCTGTATGGTTACCGATGGCGTGGTCAAACGCGATTCCCATGTCCGCCTCATCCGCAACAACGTGGTCATCCATACCGGCGAACTGTCTTCTTTGAAACGCTACAAAGACGACGTCAAAGAAGTCCGCATGGGCTTCGAATGTGGTCTGATGATCAAAGGCTACAACGAGATTATGGAAGGCGACCAACTCGAATGTTTCGACATCGTCGAAGTTGCCCGTACGCTGTAATCAGACAGGCCGTCTGAAAAATCAGAAGCAGGTTTTGCAATGCGAAACCTGCTTCTTTTTTCAGACGGCCTTTTTACACTCTTCATAGTTTGAAACTATAGAAATCAATGTGTGGTATAGAAGGCACAAAACAATCAAACAGGGCAAAACCATTTAGTAAAAGAAGGGACGGCAAACACGGCCCGACAAGGCTCTCTAATTATTGTCATATCTTAATGTTTCTGTTGTTTTTATCAAATTTCGGCACTAGTATATATAGCCTAAACACAATACAAATTAAGCAATACCGGCCATATGCCGGATACGTTTACTTCCTTGTTACTCTCATCAATATCTAAAGAAAATATCATGACAACCGAAAAAGCAACCCGCATCCGCAATGCGCAATTTGAATTACGACATGCAGAGCAATTACAACTTTCCCCCTTTGCTCAAACAACCACAGGCACACCCGGGGATGACGTTTATTATGTCACCCGCAGCGACGATACAATCATTGAAGACCCAAACGGCGGCGATGATACGGTTTACAGCAACGTCAGCTATACCCTCCCCAACTACGTTGAAAACCTTGTTTTGACCGGTACGGCCAACATCTTCGGCGCAGGCAACAACAGCAACAACATCCTTATCGGCAATGAAGGCCGCAACCGACTCAACAGCGGCCGCGGTGACGACATCGTTTACGGCGGCGGCGGCAACGATTTCATCAACGGCGGCGAAGGCAACGACCGTCTTTTCGGCGAAACAGGCAATGACACCCTCAACGGCGAAGCAGGCAACGATGTGCTTGAAGGTGGCGAAGGCGACGATACCTACCTTTTCTCTGCCAAAAGCGAGCAAGACACCATCATCGACGACCAAGGCCACAACAGCATCCGCTTCCATACCGACCTGAGCCTTAACGATTTAACCGTCGAAGTCCGAAACAACGAAAACGGCGGTCAAGACTGGCTGATCGCCGTGAAAAACAGCAATGCCGTTTTAACCATCCAAAACCAATACACGCAAAACGGTACAACACCGACAGTCTCCCAATTCATCATCGGCACACAAAAACTGGATGTAAACAGCTTTGCTAAATATTTCGATATTTCCCTGACTGAACATACCGAAAGCGGCCGGACCATCGATGGTAGCGACGGCAATGACCACCTGATCGGCACATCAGGCGACGATATTATCGACGGCAAAGCCGGTGCCGACATCATGGAAGGCAGGGACGGCAATGACACTTACTATGTTGATAACGCAAAAGACGTAGTTATCGAACAAGCTAGCGGCGGCGAAGACACCGTATTCAGCAGCATTTCATATACTGCCGCCACCCACGTTGAAAATGTTACCTTGACCGGCACAGCCAATATTTTTGCCGCCGGCAACAACAGCAATAACATCCTGACCGGCAACGAAGGCCGCAACCGCCTCAACAGCGGACGCGGTGATGATACCGTTTACGGCATGGGCGGCAACGACAACCTCAATGGCGGCGACGGCAACGATTATCTGGATGGCGGCGATGGTAACGATGCCATCAATGGCGATGCTGGCGATGATGTTTTGGTGGGCGGCAACGGCAAAGACATCCTGAAAGGCGGCGCCGGAAACGATACCTATATCTACGGCGACAACGATACCATTATCGACAACCAAGGCATCAATACCCTCAAGTTTTCAGACGGCCTGAACAATACCAAGCTCAACTTGAAGACCATTCATAATGACGACGGCAGCCAAAGCTGGGAAATTACTTCGGAGCAAGGTTCAGCCCTGATTCAAAACCAAATCGGCGCAGATGGCAGCATTTCCATCGACCGTTTCCAGTTCAGCGACCAAACCTACACTGCCGCGCAGTTCCAACAGGCCTTCCAAACCCTGAAAGCCGAAACCATCAAATTTGTCGGTACAAACGGCGACGATACCTTGCATGGCGATGCAGGCAACAATGAAATTGACGGCGGCAACGACGGCCGCGACATCCTCTATGGCCACGACGGCGATGACATCTTGCGCGAACACAGCGAAACCTATTACGGCAACGAACCCGCTTCCGACGATAAACTCTACGGCGGCAACGGTAACGACAAACTCTATGCCCATGTAGGCGCAGACTTACTCGACGGCGGCGCAGGCAATGATTATCTGGAAGGCGGCGAACACAACGACACCTATGTTTTCGGAAAAGGTTACGGACACGACACCATTTTCGACTACAACTTCGGTTTCGACAACGAGGCCGGCCTGCATACGCTCAACGCCAACACCGTGAAATTTAGCGGCGACATTACCATTGACGACCTTGAAATTACCGTTGAAAAAGGTTACGACAAAACCGGGATTACCGACCTGCCCGACAGCAACCAATTTGTATCTCCACCCCTGCTGGATGGCGACACTTGGCATATCCGCATCAAAGGCACAGACGATGTTTTGACCATCAAAAACCAAAGCGGTATCTATGGGGCGATTTCCGAGTTTCAGTTTGACGGCAATACCTCATACAGCACGGGCGAGCTGATCAACCACTTCAAACTGTCTATCCCGCACATGATCGGCAACAAAAACATCGTCCAATACACCGGCCAACCCGTTGAAGAACTCAACCGGGATGTGTACAACAACTTCAACCACACCATCCATGCCGATAGCGACAACAGCGATTTAGATTTGTCGCGTTACACTTCTGTTGTCGAATACAGGGGCAACCGCAGCGATGAAACCATTACTTTGGGCCGAGGCATCAACATCGTTGATACGGCCGGCGGCAACGACACCATTACCGATCCTGGTGCCGACAACACCGTCATCATGTTTGGCAGAAACAGCGGCAACGACACCTTTAATCCGTATGGTGGCAGCGATACCCAAGTCCTTTTCAAAGAAGGGCTGACGCTGAAAGATTTACAGTTGAAAACCGGCGATGATTGGGTCTTAACCATCAAAGATACAGGCGAAACCCTGACCATCCATGATATTGCCAACAATAATATCGACAGCTTTGTATTTGAAAGCGGTAAGAGCTACACCGCCGACGAAATCAGCAAAGCACTGATTACTGAAAATACGCAAAACAACGGTATCCTGTAAAACCCAAAGGCCGTCTGAAACCTGAATTCAGACGGCCTCAGTCTTTTGCTGATTTATTTATCTTTCCGCTATATAATTATTCTCATTCAAGTTCACAAGAAAGAATAAAACATGGATGCCTTAAATCTTCTGACCACACGTCGCTCTTCCAAAAAACTGACGGCTCCCGCGCCCAATGCCGAGCAACTGGAACAAATGCTGCAAGCGGCCACACAAGTACCTGATCACGGCAATATGCGCCCTTTCCGCTTTACTGTGATTCAAAGCGAAGCCGGTTTGCAACGTTTCCGCGAGCTTTTGAGCAAGACCGTTACCGAACTCAACTTCGGCGATGACGTCATGAAAAAAGCCGAACGCGTCGGCAACATGGCACCCATGATTATCGGCGTTACATTCGTGCCAAACCGTGAAGTGGCAAAACCCAAACCCGAATGGGAGCAAATGCTGACTGCCGGCTGCGCCGCCTACGCATTGCAACTGGCCGCATCAGCCCAGGGCTTCGACAATGTTTGGATTACAGGCATGTGGGTCAACAGCCCATTGTTGCGCGAAGCGTTTGAGTGTACCGACAAAGACAAAATCATCGGCCTGATGATGATTGGCTCGCCGACAGAAGAAGGCGGCGGCCCGAAAAATACCAACCTGGAATGCTTTACCACTTATTGGTAAAGCCTAAAAACACTCAGGCCGTCTGAAAACCTGATTTAATGGTTTTTCAGACGGCCTTTTTATATCTATTATCGAAGCATCAAGCCGGATTCATAAATGCTTCAATTTCTTCCAAAGAAATATCCGCCGTTGCACCATGACGCGAAGCAACCAACGCGCCCAACGCACAAGCAAAAGTAATGGCTTCTTGAGGAGGCGCATTGTTCAACAATTTGTAAGTCAAACCGCCAAGAAAGCTGTCGCCCGAGCCGACAGTATCCACCACTTTGACACGGAAACCGCAATGGCGGTACACCTCGCCGTCCTTATACAAAACCGCGCCATGGCTGCCCAAAGTCACACACAAGATTTTGACACCGGTCAGCTTAACAAGGTAGCCGATATTTTGTTCGATACTGTGATAAGGAGAGCCGTAAGCCGCAGCCAATTCATACAACTCATCATCATTGAGTTTGACCATATCGGACTGTTTCATGGTCTCCAACAAGCGGTCAATATCGTAATGCGGCTTGCGCAGATTAACGTCAAAAATTTTAAACTTGGCTTCTTTCAATAAAACATCCAGGCTTTTACGCGAAACCTCGTCACGGGTTGCCAAGCTGCCGAAAACGAACGCATCGGATTCCGCCACTCGTTTGATTGCCGCATTATCATTCGAAATCCTGTCCCACGCGCAAGGATAAACAATCTCATAAGACGCACTGCCAGACTTGTCCAAGTGTACTTTTACCAAACTGGTCGCGCATTCTTGGCAAACCTGCAAATAATCAGTATTGACGTTTTTGCTTTGGACCTGGCGCAGCAATTCCTCGCCATCGGCATCATCGCCGCGACGGCTGATGATGGCAGCATCGATACCCAAAGACTGCAAACGGACAGCAACATTCAAGGGGGCGCCACCCAATACCTTTCCGTTTGGAAAATCGTCCCACAGCACTTCGCCGAAACTGGTTACTTTCATTCTTGGCCTTCCTTTTTTGAGGTTGATTGGCAGGGTCTGCACTCCCGACAGATTTTTTGCAAATCATGTACTTGTAGTAAAACTCCAGCATCGGGGGCAAAAGTATTATGTTTTAAAATATTGGGACTGACAAGCAATTAAGGGGACATCAGACAATAAACTTGATTCATCACAAAATTATATTGTTCCTATTTTTTCTTTTTCTTTCACATTTATCCCCTCTGATTTCATCAAAATAAAACATTCTGAAATTTAAATACAAAAGGCCGTCTGAAAACTGATTCAATCAATTTTCAGACGGCCTTTATTGAATTATTGCAGCATTTAAACTACAACTTCTTCTTTTTTCTTCACTTCTTTGGCAATGTTCTCACGGCTCAAGCCAAACATCAGCAAGAGCGGGCTGGCAACCAATACGGAAGAGTAAATACCGAACACAATACCGATGGTCAGCGCCATAGAGAAACCGTGCAAGGCCGCACCGCCGAACACCAGCATCGAAACAACCATTGCCTCGGTCGAACCGTGGGTAATGATGGTACGGCTCATGGTGGCGGTAATCGCGTTGTCGATAACCTCCGGAACAGTATGGCCGCGCATATGCGGTTTGCGGAAGTTTTCGCGAATACGGTCAAACACCACCACAGATTCGTTTACGGAATAACCCAAAACCGCCAAGATACCTGCCAAGACAGTCAATGAGAATTCCCATTGGAAGAAGGCGAAACAGCCGAGAATAATCACGATATCGTGCATATTCGCAATAATCGCGGACACTGCAAAACGCCACTCAAAACGCATGGACAAGTAAATAATGATACCTGCTACCACGAAGCCCAATGCCATCAAACCGTTGGTGACCAATTCTTCGCCGACTTGAGGGCCGATGAATTCGACTTGGCGCAAGGTAACGTCAGGATTGTCTTTTTTCAGCAAATCCATCACTTGGTTGGACAGCTGGGCAGACGTTACGCCTTCTTTGTTCGGCAGGCGGATCATGATGTGTTTGTTCGTACCCAATGCCTGAACCTGTACATCACCCATTTTCAGCGTATCGAGGCGTTCGCGTGTTTTATTCACATCAACGCCCTGCTGATATTGGACTTCCATCACCGTACCGCCGGTAAATTCGACGGAGAAATTCAGGCCTTTGGTTACCAAAAAGAACACGGCGGCGATAAACGTAACCAACGAAATAAAAGTCGTCAGTTTGCCGTAGCTCATAAACGGAATATCGCGTTTGATTTTAAATAATTCCATGTTTTACTCCTTGCCTTCTGCCATTTCAGCTTTCGGCTTCCATACCGAACCGATGGAAATATTTTGCAATTTGCGACGGCGGCCGTACCACAGGTTGACCAAAGCACGGAACACGACCACGGATGAATACATCGAGGTCAGAATACCGATACAGTGTACAACCGCAAAACCGCGTACTGGGCCGGAACCGAATACCAACAAAGCGATACCGGCAATCAGAGAGGTCAAGTTGGAGTCGACAATGGTTGCCCAAGCATGTTGGAAACCGAGGTTGATGGCCTGTTGTGGTGCGACACCGGCACGCAGTTCCTCACGGATACGTTCATTAATCAACACGTTGGAGTCAATCGCCATACCCAAGGTCAAGGCCAAGGCGGCAATACCCGGCAAGGTCAGCGTTGCCTGCATGGCAGACAAAATACCCACCAAAAACAAGATATTGGTACTCAAGGCAATGGTAGAGAAGAAACCCATCAAGCGGTAGTAAATCACCATGAATGCAGCAACAGCGGCGAAGCCCCACAAGGTAGAGTGGAAACCTTTTTCAATGTTTTCTTTACCCAAAGACGGGCCGATGGTACGTTCTTCAACAATCTGCATCGGCGCGGCCAGCGAGCCGGCACGCAGCAACAATGAAGTATCGTTGGCTTCGGCTGTCGTCATGCTGCCGGAAATCTCCACGCGGCCGCCGGTAATGGCGGCACGGATGACAGGCGCGGTAACGACTTCGGATTTACCTTGGTCGATCAACACCATAGCCATACGTTTACCCACATTGGCCGAAGTCAATTCGCCAAAAATACTGCCGCCCGCACTATCCAGGCTCAGGCTGACGGCAGGCGCGCCCATTTGGTCAAAGCTAGGTTGCGCATCGTTGATGTTGTCGCCGGTCAGTTCAACTTGCTTATTGACCAAGATGGTTTCCGGATGATCTCCACCGCTTGACAGCAATTCGTAACCGGTCGGCACATTGCCGTTCAAAGCTTCTTGCAGTTTGATCGGATCATCTTCCACCATGCGCACTTCCAAAGTCGCGGTACGGCCGATAATGTCTTTGGCTTTGGCAGTATCTTGCACGCCCGGCAGCTGTACGACAATGCGGTCAAGGCCGGATTGTTGGATAACCGGTTCGGCTACGCCCAATTCGTTCACACGGTTGTGCAACGTATTGATGTTTTGTTTAACCGCATCAGAACGTACTTTATTGATTGCCTCTTCAGACAAAGTCAGCACGATATTGTTGCCGTCCGGCAGCAGCGTGGCTTCAGGGAACAATTTTTGCAACTGAGGCAAGGCTTTTTGTACATCGGCAGCATCTTGCAAAGGCACGGTCAGACCGTTTTCAGTCTGATGCACCGTGCCGGTACGGATTTTTTCGCGGCGCAATTCGCGGCGGATGTCGCCGGAATAACGTTCAAACGTTTTCTGCATCGCGGCTTTCATGTCCACCTGCATGGTGAAATGCACGCCGCCGCGCAAGTCCAGACCCAGGAACATCGGATTGGCTTTGATTTTCGCCATCCACTCAGGGCTGTCCGCCAAAAGGTTGAGCGCGGTAATATAGCCCTCGCCCAAAGTATTTTCGATAACGTCGCGTGCTTTCAATTGCGTTTCGGTATCTTTGAAACGCACTTTCAGCGAGTTGTCGACGATGAACATACCATCAGTCTGAATACCTGCCTGTTTCAGCGCGGCATCCACTTTAGACTGGGTTTGATCGTTGATCACGATGGCTTGTCGGTTGGTCGATACCTGTACGGCAGGCGTTTCACCGAAAAGGTTGGGCAGCGAGTAAACAGCCGCAACCACAATCGTGAACGCAATCAGCAGGTATTTCCATAAAGGATAACGGTTCATGGTAAACCTTTGCTTTATTTATAAAGGCAAACAGCCGCGCTCGGAAAATGAGGCGGCTTTTTGCAAAAAAACGGATTATTCGGCTTTCGCAGCAATCGCGTTGCGCTCAACTTCCACTTCGATTTTCGCACCTTGACCGATGTCGACAGTGTAGAATTGCTCGCCGACTTTGGTCACGCGGCCTTTGAAACCTGCCGCCAAAACGACTTTATCGCCGACTTTCAAAGCGGCCAACATCGCTTGGTGCGCTTTGAATTTCTTTTGTTGAGGACGCATAATCAGGAAGTAGAACACCACCATGATCAGCACTAAAGGGGCAAATTGAGCCACTGCTTGATTCATAATATATCCGTTCTTTCAAGTTTTAGATTAAGTAAAAAACTGCACACTGCAATCAAACACATTGGTTGGACTGCAAAATTGAGCTATTCTAAAGGCCGTCTGAAAAATTTCCAAGTATTTCCGTATTTATTAACCATATTTAGCAGTCTTTACGACTTGTCCGACACATACTGTTCCATGTTCAAAAAAATCCTTTGGCGCATCAGCACCCGCCTGCGCCGTTTGTTTGGCAAAAACGCCCGCACCGTATGGATTTCGCATCCGATATTCCTACAGCACCAGCCGGGATCCAACCATCCCGACAGGCCCGAACGCATCAGCACCATTCAAACCGCCTTAAAACAAGAAGGCATTTGGCGTCGCCTGCAAACCGCCGAAGCACCGGAAATCAAAGATGCGCAGCTGGCATTGGTCCACTCGCGCAACTATCTGCACGAGTTGGAAGCCGCCCAGCCGCTCCCCGGTAAAATCCACCGTATCGACGACGATACCGTCATCTGCCACGACTCCCTCCAAGCCGCCCGTTTTGCGGCCGGCGCCGTCGTCAAGGCAGTCGATATGGTGATGAACAAAAAGGCCTGGCATGCTTTTTGCGCCATCCGCCCGCCAGGCCACCATGCCCACAGCAACAGCGCCGGCGGCTTTTGCCTGATCAACAACGTTGCCGTCGGCGTGATGCACGCCATTGCCCAATACCGCCTGCAACACATCGCCGTCATCGATTTCGACGTCCACTTCGGCGACGGTACGGCGGAGATTCTCCAAGACGATCCGCGCGTGATGTTTTTCAACCTGTTTGAAACCGACATCTTCCCCTTCCCTCAGGCGGAACAATACGCCGGCAATAAAAATATGCTGCATACGCCCCTCAAACCGGGCACAGGCAGCCGTATCTTCCGAACGACCATCCGCGAACAATGGCTGCCCAAGCTCACGGCCTTCCGCCCCGAGTTGGTGTTGCTTTCGGCAGGTTTTGACGGGCACAAACAAGACGAAACAGGCCGTCTGAACCTGCATGAAGCCGACTTTGCCTGGCTGACGCACAAAATCGTCCAAGCAACGGCAAGCTGTCAGGGACGCGTCGTTTCCGTACTGGAAGGCGGCTATACCTTGGAATCCATGTCCAAATCCGCCGCCGCCCACATCCGCGTATTGGCGGGCTTAAGCAAGGCCGACTACGTCGTCGCCTACCAAAAACATTTGAAGCGCGGCAAAAGTAACAATCCTACACCATAACGCATTCAAACTATTGACCCCAGGCCGTCTGAAAACAGATTATCCATTTCAGACGGCCTTTTTTTTTTCATTTACAAACTTTAATTTGAGCAAAGACAAACCATTTCCATATTATCAGTAGTAAAATAACAAACATAAAACATATCAATAAAAATACTTCACACGCCACACTGCTTCCCTTTCCCTAATTGACCGTCTTTTTCAGACGGCCTCCACTTTAAAAAAGGAGCGTTACAATGAAAGCAGCACGTTTTTATAACAAAGGCGACATCCGCATCGAAGACATTCCAGAGCCAACCGTAGCTCCGGGTACTGTCGGCATCAATGTTGCTTGGTGCGGTATCTGCGGTACCGACTTGCACGAATTCATGGAAGGCCCGATTTTCATTCCGCCTTGCGGCCATCCGCACCCAATCTCCGGCGAGTCTGCGCCTGTAACTATGGGTCACGAGTTCTCCGGCGTGGTTTATGCCGTAGGCGAAGGCGTGGACGACATCAAAGTCGGCCAACACGTTGTCGTTGAGCCCTACATCATCCGCGACGACGTACCGACCGGCGAAGGCAGCAACTACCACCTCTCCAAAGACATGAACTTCATCGGCTTGGGCGGCTGCGGTGGCGGCTTGTCTGAAAAAATCGCCGTCAAACGCCGTTGGGTGCACCCTATTTCCGACAAAATCCCATTAGACCAAGCTGCTTTGATTGAGCCTCTGTCTGTCGGCCACCATGCTTATGTACGCAGTGGCGCGAAAGAAGGCGACGTCGCATTGGTCGGCGGCGCAGGCCCAATCGGTTTGCTGTTGGCTGCCGTATTGAAAGCCAAAGGCATCAAAGTCATCATCACCGAATTGAGCAAAGCGCGTAAAGACAAAGCACGCGAAGCCGGCGTGGCCGACTACATCCTCGACCCGTCCGAAGTCGACGTCGTTGAAGAAGTGAAAAAACTGACCAACGGCGAAGGTGTGGACGTCGCATTCGAATGCACCAGTGTCAACAAAGTGCTGGACACCATGGTCGAAGCCTGCCGTCCGACTGCGAAAGTCGTCATCGTATCCATTTGGAGCCACCCTGCCACCATCAACGTCCACAGCGTCGTGATGAAAGAGCTGGACGTGCGCGGCACCATCGCTTACTGCAACGACCACGCCGAAACCATCAAATTGGTTGAAGAAGGCAAAATCAACCTTGAGCCTTTCATTACCCAACGCATCAAATTGGACGAATTGATTTCCGAAGGCTTCGAGCGCTTGATCCACAACAACGAATCCGCAGTAAAAATCATTGTTAATCCTAATCTTTAATCCCAAGGCTTAAAGAATAAACAGGCCGTCTGAAACTTTTCAGACGGCCTGTGTACTTGATAAATTCCCGAATGGACCAATTCTATGCCGACCATCCACTTATCAAGAGCAAAATTTCATGAATCCAAAATACGCCCCACTCTTTCAAACATACACCCTCAATAACGGCGTAACCATCAAAAACCGCCTTGCCGTCGCCCCCATGACCCATTTCGGCTCACAAGCCGACGGTTTGATCAGCGACCAAGAACGTACCTTCCTCAGCAACCGCGCAGGCGACATGGGCATGTTTATCACTGCCGCCACTTTGGTTCAAAAAGACGGCAAAGCCTTTCACGGCCAACCTGAAGCCACAGGCGAACACTGCCTCGACAGCCTGAAAGAAACCGCACAAATCCTGCGACAACAAGGCGCAAAAGCGATTTTGCAAATTCATCACGGCGGTTCCAAAGCCATTGATGACCTTTTAGACGGTCTCGACAAAATCAGCGCTTCCGCCAACGAAGCCGAACACGCACGCGAAGCGACCGCAGAAGAAATCGAAGCACTCATCGCCTCTTATGCGCAAGCCGCCGATTTGGCGCTTCGTGCCGGTTTTGACGGCGTGGAAATCCACGGCGCAAACGGCTATTTAATCCAACAGTTTTACTCAGCCCAAAGCAACCGCCGCAACGACCAATGGGGCGGCAGCTTGGAAAACAGAATGCGCTTCCCGCTGGCCGTTGTCGATGCCGTGGTTGCCGTCCGCGAAAAACACCAGCGCGACGACTTCATTATCGGCTACCGCTTCTCCCCTGAAGAACCGGGCGATGACGGCTTAACCATGACCGAAACCGGCGCACTGATTGACGCATTGGTGCAAAAACCGCTGCAATATCTGCACGTTTCCCTGTGGGAATTTGATAAAAAAATCCGTCGCGGCGATACCGCCCAAACCCGTATGCAGTTTATCCACGAACGCATCAACGGCAAACTGCCGCTTATCGGCGTGGGCAACCTGTTTACCGCCGACCAAATTTTGGCCGCCTATGAAACCGGCTGGGCAGAATTTATCGCCTTGGGCAAAACCGTGATGATTAATCCGCACATCGCCACACAAATCCGCGAAGGCCGCGAAGCTGAAATCGAAACGCAACTCGACCCGACACGCGCCGACCATTACGGCCTCCCCGACACCTTGTGGGGATTTGCCTCCAGCGGTACGCAATCATGGCTGCCGCCGGTAAAAGGCGCGGAATGGAAACCGATGGATATTTAATCATCGATTCATAAACAAAGGCCGTCTGAAACTTTTCAGACGGCCTTTGTTTTGGTGCAAACATTGAATTATCAAGCATTTTTTTGTACAATTCCGCATCTTTCAATCTATTGCAGGGCGTGTCGCACACGCCCTTATTTTAGCCTGTTTTCCAACACCCATATCCTTCAGGCCGTCTGAAAAAGCGGCCTGAAACTTTTTGCAAAGAAAACCATGTCCCAAGAAATCCTCGACCAAGTGCGCCGCCGCCGCACGTTTGCCATCATCTCCCACCCTGACGCAGGTAAAACCACGCTGACCGAAAAACTGCTGCTGTTTTCAGGTGCGATTCAGAGCGCAGGTACGGTAAAAGGCAAGAAAACCGGCAAATTTGCTACTTCCGACTGGATGGAAATCGAGAAGCAGCGCGGCATTTCCGTCGCTTCATCAGTGATGCAGTTCGACTACAAAGACCACACCGTCAACCTCTTGGACACGCCGGGACACCAAGACTTCTCCGAAGACACCTACCGCGTTTTGACCGCCGTGGACAGCGCCTTGATGGTCATCGACGCGGCCAAAGGCGTGGAAGCGCAAACCATCAAACTCTTGAACGTCTGCCGCCTGCGCAACACGCCGATTGTCACGTTCATGAACAAATACGACCGCGAAGTGCGCGACTCTTTGGAATTACTGGACGAAGTGGAAAACATCCTGCAAATCCGCTGCGCGCCCGTCACTTGGCCGATCGGCATGGGCAAGAACTTCAAAGGCGTGTACCACATCCTGAACGACGAAATCTATCTCTTTGAAGCCGGCGGCGAACGCCTGCCGCACGAGTTCGACATCATCAAAGGCATCGACAATCCTGAATTGGAACAACGCTTTCCGTTGGAAATTCAACAGTTGCGCGACGAAATCGAATTGGTGCAGGCGGCTTCCAACGAGTTCAATCTCGACGAATTCCTCGCCGGCGAACTCACGCCCGTGTTCTTCGGCTCTGCGATTAACAACTTCGGTATTCAGGAAATCCTCAATTCATTGATTGAATGGGCGCCTGCGCCGAAACCGCGCGATGCGACCGTACGCATGGTCGAGCCGGACGAGCCGAAGTTTTCCGGATTTATCTTTAAAATCCAAGCCAATATGGACCCGAAACACCGCGACCGCATCGCCTTCTTGCGCGTCTGCTCCGGTAAATTCGAGCGCGGCATGAAGATGAAACACCTGCGCATCAACCGCGAAATCGCCGCCTCCAGCGTGGTAACCTTCATGTCGCACGACCGCGAGCTGGTGGAAGAAGCCTACGCCGGCGACATCATCGGCATCCCGAACCACGGCAACATCCAAATCGGCGACAGCTTCTCCGAAGGCGAACAACTGGCGTTCACCGGTATCCCATTCTTCGCACCCGAACTGTTCCGCAGCGTCCGCATCAAAAACCCGCTGAAAATCAAGCAACTGCAAAAAGGCCTGCAACAGCTTGGCGAAGAAGGCGCGGTACAGGTCTTCAAACCCATGAGCGGCGCAGATTTGATTTTGGGCGCGGTCGGCGTGTTGCAGTTTGAAGTCGTTACCTCGCGGCTGGCCAACGAATACGGCGTAGAAGCCGTGTTCGACAGCGCATCCATCTGGTCGGCGCGCTGGGTATCGTGCGAAGACAAGAAAAAGCTGGCAGAATTTGAAAAAGCCAACGCAGGCAATCTGGCGATAGACGCAGGCGGCAACCTCGCCTACCTCGCGCCTAACCGCGTCAACTTAAATCTGACGCAGGAACGCTGGCCGGACATCGTGTTCCACGAAACGCGCGAGCATTCGGTTAAACTGTAAAATGCAAAGGCCGTCTGAAACTTTCAGACGGCCTTTTTTTCATTCGATATCAACCCAATAAATCCCAGGCAAACTTTCCAATGGTCAGACACAGCAGCAACATAAACCCGTAACGCAGCAGCTTGGTTCCGCCGCGTATTGCCAAGCGCGCGCCGACCACGCCGCCACACAAATTCGCTACCGCCAACGGTATCGCCCATGCCCACACAACATGGCCTTGCGGGATAAAAAATGTCAGCGCGGCAAGATTGGTGGTCGAATTGATGACCTTTGCCGAAGCGTTGGCCGCTAAAAAATCATAGCCGTAAAAGCGGACGAACACGAAAGCCAGCAGGCTGCCCGTTCCCGGCCCGAACACGCCGTCGTAAAACCCGATTAACGCGCCAAAAAACAAGCCCCATAAAGTTTCGCGGCGCGTCAGCTTTTCAGTGCGCACTGTCTGCCCCAAGTCTTTTTTCAAAAAAGTATACAGACACATGGCAATCATGATGACCAGCATCGCCGGTTTCATGTATTGCACGGGGAAATACACCACCGTTTTTGCGCCCAAATAGGAAGCGGCAAACGCCAACGCCGCGGCAGGCAGCAGCATTTTCCACGGCACGGGGATTCGGCGCAGATATTGCCCCGTCGCAGTCAGCGTGCCGCAGCAAGAAGCGAATTTATTGACACCCATCACCGAGGCCACAGGCGTAGCGTTCGGTAATAGATTGAACAAGCCGGGAATCTGCAACAGCCCGCCGCCGCCAACCGCCGCATCCATCAGCCCGGCGGCAAAGCCGACCAACACCAGATAATAAAAAAACGAATCTGCAAGCATAATGTCCATCTCTAAAAAGCAAAGCGATTTTGCGCGTGTTTGCCCGACCTGACAACCTACAAGGCCGTCTGAAAACAAAAAGCCGACATCCTGTTTTCAGACGGCCTTTCTTTTTAAATTCAGCCACTAATAAGATTGCAGCTTGAAAATTTTTCCATTAAAATGCCGCCCCCTGTCTTTCCCACACACAACATATTATGGAACATTCTACCCCGACCAAACACACGCCCCGCGACCAAATGGGCATCTTCGCGCATTTCATCTTCGCCAGCCGCTGGTTGCAACTGCCGATTTATCTGGGCTTGATTGTCGCCCAAGGCATTTACGCCTACAAATTCCTCAAATCCTTATGGCATTTGGTCACCAATCTCGGCATCATGGATGAAAACACCATCATGATGGCCGTGTTAAACCTGATTGACGTTGTGATGATTGCCAATCTGCTGACCATGGTCATTATCGGCGGCTACGAAACCTTCGTTTCCCGCCTCCACGTTAACGAACACCCCGACCAGCCCGAATGGCTCAGCCATGTTAACGCATCGGTTTTGAAGGTTAAGCTGTCGATGTCCATCATCAGCATTTCCTCCATCCATCTGCTGCAAACCTTCCTCAACGCCGCCAACCTGACCGAAAAACAAATCATGTGGCAGTGCATTACCCACATCTGTTTCCTGATTTCCGCCCTCGCCATGGCGTTAACGGACAAAATCGTGTACGGCACGACACATAAAGCGCATTGATTTCAAAAACAATCAAAAGGCCGTCTGAAATGTTTCAGACGGCCTTTTATTATTTGGCAATGTTTACCGGCTTATTGCTTACGCTTGTCCCACCATGCAAACAAATTGCCCAAAATCGTTCCCGATACGGAGTGCCAAACGCAGGCAACGGCGGCGGCAACGGCAGACTCGGCATTGCCGGGGAAAAATTTAGCGCTCAAACCGGTGGCAAGTCCGGCATTTTGTACGCCGACTTCAATGGCAAGGGTGCGTTTTTTAGCAGTATTCATGCCGGTTAACGCGCCGCTGTAATAGCCAAGGATGTAGCCGCCGATGTTGTGGGCGGCGATGGCAAGTATCATAACCAAGGCGGATTCGGCGAAGCGGTGACCGTGGACGGCCGCAACGCCGCCGACAATACACGCGAATGCGGCAACGGCAACAGCAGGCATAATCGCGCGCACGTCTTCAAACCAGTGTTTTTTGTGCAGCAATATATTGGCCACCGAACCAATGACAACAGGCAAAAGCGTTACAAGCAGCATAAATTTGAACATGCCCCAGCCGTCCATTTCGACGGTTTGTCCGACCAAATAAGTCATCCACAGCGGCGTCATCACAGGCGCGAGGACGGTGGAAACCGTGGTCATGCCGACTGAAAAAGCAACATCGCCTTTAGCCAAAAAACTCATGATATTGGACGAAACGCCGCCCGGGCAGGTACCGACCAAAACCAAACCCAGCGTCAATCCGGGCGAAAGGTCAAAGGCTTTGGCAATACCGATGGCGAGCAAGGGCATAATCGTGTATTGGGCGATGGCGCCGATAAAAATATCGAGCGGACGTTGTGCCAGAATTTGATAATCTTCCTTACCCAAAGTCATGCCCATGCCGAGCATGATGATGCCGAGTACGACGACTTGCGTATCGCCTTTTACCCACGAAAAAGTGGCAGGTTCGATAAAGGCGATAATGGAGGCAAGGACGATAATCAGGGCGGTGAAGCGGGTCATTTGCCGACTGACTGCGGTCAGAAAGTTCATATTTTTACTCCTTTGTATGTTTTTATCATGACAATAATTGCCATAAGTTAACGGATATTAACTTTTCTATGCAGCTCTGGCAATAACCATGTTTGATATTTCAAACATGAATGACCCGCCCTACCCTTTATGACCATAGGACTTAAGGAAAAATAGACTATTTTTCGTACTCCTTCTTCAATCTTTCATTCCGCCAACGATACCATTCTTCAGGACTCATTTTTTCCTCATCGGTCATGTTTTCCGAACAGGCAATAATAGTGAAATCAATGAAATGCCCTCCTCCGCGCACAACAGTAGCAGAAAAAACTTCTTTACTTAGATAGCATAGTGGCCACTCGCCTCGAAGTTGTCCACTACCGCATTGCGTATGATGTAGGCAAGTTGCGTCATCAATGACTGATAATTGCTTGTACGCTGTTCAATAGCATTTAAGCTGTTTTGCAGAGCATCTGTGTTGATTTTTATCTTGTTCATCAGTATATTGTCTTTAACAAAGCCGTAAAGCGTGGGTTACCAAATGGAAAGGGAGCGGTGGCACAAGCCCCCGTGTGATCCTGTTCGAATCAGGCAAAATGCTTTACAGCTTTTTCCATAACAGTTCAATCGCATTCAAACTAATTATCTGGTTTGGGTCATCAACAACAGTACCGGTATTAACCATATTGGTTAATAATTTCGCTTTTTTACCAGTAAGCGGATTTCGTGCCTCCGCTTTATAATCCATCGTAAGAATCAGCTTGCCTTTAATGATCATGCCTGAATCTCTTTGTTTACTTGGAATCAGTTTATAAAAGGCCGTCTGAAACCTTTTCAGACGGCCTTGTTTTGTCTATTCATTATCGACTTATTCGATATTTTGAACCTGTTCGCGCATTTGTTCGATTAAGACTTTCAGTTCAACCGAAGCTTGCGTGCATTCGGCGGCGATGGCTTTGCTGCCCAAGGTATTGGCCTCGCGGTTGAGCTCCTGCATCAGAAAATCCAAACGTTTGCCTACGTCGCCCTTGCCTTCGGTAACGATGCGGCGCACTTCGGCGATATGGGTGCGCAAACGGCTGAATTCCTCATCCACATCGGATTTTTGGATGAACAAAGCAAATTCTTGTTGCAAACGGTCGTTGTCGATATTGCCGACGGCTTCTGCCAAACGGGCTTTGACTTTGTCCATATGCGCCTGCAGAAGGCTGGGGAACAATTCGTTCAAAGCGTCCACAATCTCTTCCATGCCGTCCAGACGTTGCAGCAGGTGCTCGCCCAGTTTTTTGCCTTCGCGTTTGCGGGCGGCTGCAAACTCTTTCAAAGCGCTGGTCAATAAATCTTTAACGCCTTTGGCCAAAGCTTCGGCATCTTCGCCCTGACCCGCCAAAACGCCGGGAAAACGCAAAACATCGGCCACGCTCAATTTGGCAAAATCATGCTCCTTGCGCCAAGTTTTGTTCAAATGCGCCAGTTGGGCAACCAAATCCTGATTGACCTCCAAAGTCTGTCCGCCCGAGGAGGCATCCTGAAGCTGGATGCGGCATTCCAATTTACCGCGCGCCACGGCTGCGGCAATCTGCTCGCGCAACGCGCCTTCCAAATAGCGCAACTCTTCCGGCATACGGAATTGGACATCCAAATAACGATGATTGACCGCGCGGATTTCCAAATTAATCCGCTTGCCGCCGCATTCGCCTGCGGCATTGGCAAAGCCGGTCATGCTGTGGATTTGAATATTTCGTCTTGTAGCCATGGTTTTACTCCGTTTCCAAATACGAGTGAAAGTACGGATACTATAACACACCCGACCGCCGATTTTCAGACGGCCTTTGCCGCCAAATTCCTCTATAATTCAAGGCAACCTGTTTTTTATTCCCCCAAAGGACCATCATGAGCGACTACACACGCATCGGCCGCGCCGCAGACAGCCTTCGCAACATCAAAATTACCCCAAACTTCCTCCCCCACGCCGACGGTTCCTGCCTTATCGAGTGCGGCAACACCAAAGTAATTTGCACCGCCTCCATCGACGAAAATGTTCCACCGTTCCTGCGCGGCAAAGAACAAGGCTGGGTAACGGCCGAATACGGCATGCTGCCGGCTTCCACCGCCTCCCGTATGCGCCGCGAGGCCGCCGCAGGCAAACAATCCGGCCGCACACAAGAAATCCAACGCCTGATCGGCCGCTCGCTGCGCGCCGTCGTCGATATGGAAAAACTCGGCGAACGCCAAATCCTGATTGACTGCGACGTCATCCAAGCCGACGGCGGCACGCGTACCGCCTCCATTACCGGCGCCTACGTTGCCCTGCAAATCGCCGTGGACAAACTCCTTTCAGACGGCCTCATCAGCGAAAATCCCATCCGCGAAGCCGTTGCCGCCGTTTCCGCCGGCGTGGTGGGAGGCGTACCGCTTCTGGACTTGGACTATCCCGAAGACTCAGGCTGCGACAGCGACGTCAACATCATCATGACCGCATCTGGCAAAATCATCGAAATCCAAGGTACGGCCGAAGGCGCACCGTTCAGCATCGAAGAATTGGGCAAACTCATTGCCCTCGCCCATAAAGGCATTGCCGAATTGGTCCAACACCAAAAGGCCGCCCTTTTATCCCGATAATCAGCAAGGCCGTCTGAAAACTTTCAGACGGCCTTTTTTAACCCCGTCCATTTATGCGCATTTACTCAAAAAAGCGCGTCCCATCCTTGAATTTCATGTAAAAAATAGTAATAATAACCCTTTTTCCAGCAAACCAAGCTGCCCGACAAACCCCACAAGAAAGCACGAAACATGGCGTTAATCGTACATAAATACGGCGGCACATCAGTAGGCTCGCCCGAACGCATCAAAAACGTAGCCAAACGTGTCGCCAAAGCCCGCGCCGAAGGACACGACA
>NZ_JBQCXF010000028.1:0-23377 GCF_051956635.1 Neisseria sp. P0022.S010
AGCAAAGGCAGCAGCATCCGCTTAATGCCCGAAGGCGAAGACAGGCGCGCCATTACACTTTATTTATGGAAATAAAGCCGTTTTCAGACGGCATGAAGCACCAAAAAGCTGATAAAATACCGCCTCACCCCCCTACGGCAAGCTATCCAATATGACCAAACATCCTCAAACAGCAGCCAATACCCGCTATGCCTTTGCCAGCATTGCCACCATGTTGGCCGCGTTTTTACTGTTCGTTGCCGTCATGTTGCTGCCTTTGGGGCTGACGGCGGGCACGCAAGTAAGCCTGATACGGCTTTCACTCTACGCAATCGTGCTGTTTGCTGTACTTGGCGGTATTTTTTCTGTACGCGTTGCCTATTTGCGTAAAAAGAACGGAGCATGACATGACCCAAGCCGATAAAATTCCACAAGAAATCCGCCTCCAGCAAGAGCGACGCGTACTAACTTTGGTCTATGTTGACGGTGCCAAGAGCCTTCCTGCCGAATACCTGCGCGTGTACTCGCCCAGCGCGGAAGTGCGCGGACACGGTGCCGGTCAAGATGTATTGCAAACAGGCAAAGCCGAAGTCAGCATTACCGATTTAGATCCCGTCGGTCAATACGCCTTGAAAATTACTTTTTCAGACGGCCACGACAGCGGCCTTTACGATTGGGACTATCTCTACCGACTGGCGCACAATCAAGACGCGCTTTGGCAAGACTATCTCGACCGCCTCGAGAAAGCAGGCGCGTCTAGAACGCCAAGTGCCGAAGATTTGAAACCCAAACGCACACATTCCTGCGGTAGCGGAGGTTGCGGCGGAAAGGCCGTCTGAAAAAAGGCGAGACTGTAGCATTCAACGACGGCAGAATTATTGACGGCAAAGCGTTCCTCCCCGCCTAAAAAAGGATGAGTAGCGGCTATCTTCGGCAATACCAAAGCCTGTCCGCAGGCAGTGCGCGCCGCACAAAACGCAGACATTTTGGTGCATGAAGCAACCTTTGCGGCAGGCGATGAAGAGACAGCGGAACGAGTGTTCCATTCGACCGTATCCGATGCCGCCAAGCTGGCTTTGCAAGCCAATGTGAAACAACTTTACCTGACCCACATCAGCGCACGTTATACCGAAGAAAAACAACGCCTGATGCTGGAGCGGCAGGCACAAACTATATTTCCCGCGTCGAAAGTGGTTGGCGATTTCGACGTATTCGATACCTGAATCCGTATTATTTTAAGAAGGCAGACACTATGAGCGACCACAAAACCCATTTCGGCTTCTCTACCGTTGACGAAGACGAAAAAGCAGGCAAAGTTGCCGAAGTCTTCCACTCCGTGGCAAAAAACTACGACATTATGAATGACGTAATGTCCGGCGGTCTGCACCGCGTTTGGAAACATTTCACCATCAATACCGCCCGCCTGAAAAAAGGCGACAAAGTATTGGATATCGCCGGCGGTACTGGCGATTTGTCCCGAGGCTGGGCGAAACGTGTGGGTAAAGAAGGCGAAGTTTGGCTGACAGACATCAATTCCTCCATGCTGACGGTCGGCCGCGACCGCTTGCTCAACGAAGGCATGATTCTGCCCGTATCGTTGGCAGACGCTGAAAAATTGCCGTTCCCCGACAACTATTTCAATCTGGTTTCCGTCGCATTCGGTCTGCGCAACATGACACACAAAGATGCCGCGCTGAAAGAAATGTACCGCGTATTGAAACCGGGCGGCACCCTGCTGGTATTGGAATTTTCCAAAGTGTACAAACCTTTGGAAGGCGTGTACGACCTCTACTCGTTCAAACTATTGCCGATTATGGGCAAACTGATTGCCAAAGATGCCGACAGCTACCAATACCTCGCCGAATCCATCCGTATGCACCCCGACCAAGAAACCTTGAAGCAAATGATGCTGGATGCAGGCTTCGACAGCGTGGATTACCACAACATGAGCGCAGGTATCGTCGCCCTGCATAAAGGCGTGAAATTCTAAGGCCGTCTGAAGCAAACACAAAGGGCGTGATTGATAAACACGCCCTTTGTTTTTTAAACCTTACCCAAGCCAATCTGATACAAACCAAAGGCCGTCTGAACAGCCGTAAAACGAAATCAAGGATTTCGGTTACACCATTCAGACGGCCTTAATATGTTCAAATCAGCTTATGTCCCTGCTTTCACGCTTTGCCATTGACGGACCATAAATTTCAATGCCGCCGGTTGGATAGGCACCATGATAAAGCTGTTTTTCAAATCCTCGTCAGTCGGGAAAATCGTATTGTCGTTTCTAAACTCTTCATCCATCAGCTCTTGAGCAGGTTTGCTGGACGGCGCATAAGTAACAAAATTGCCGTTTTTCGCCGCAACTTCAGGATCTAAGAAATCATTGATATACGCATGGGCATTGGCCACATGTTTGGCATCTTTCGGAATCACAAACGAATCCACCCAAATCCCCACGCCTTCTTTCGGCATCATCACACGGATTTTTTCCTTGCCGCCCGCTTCTTCGGCACGACGTTTGGCAATGTTCAAATCGCCGCCAAAACCAATCGTTACGCAAGTATCGCCGCGCGCCAAATCATCGATAAAACCGGACGAGGTAAAACGCTTGATGTATGGACGGTTTTTCTTCAAAACTTCCGTAGCCGCCTTAATATCCGCCGTTTCGCTGCTGTTTGGATTTTTACCCATATAGTTCAATACCATAGGATAAATTTCCGCCGCGCTGTCCAAATAGCTGATGCCGCATTGCTTGAGTTTGGACGTGTATTCGGGGTTAAACACCAAATCCCATTGATTGTCCGGCAGCTGATCCGTGCCCAAAGCCTTTTTCACACGCTCGGTATTGATGGCGAAAGTATTAGTCCCCCAATAAAATGGAACGGCGTATTCGTGATTCGGATCAACGCCTTCCATCAACTTCATCAACTGAGGATTCAAGTTTTTATAGTTGGGAATCAATGATTTGTCGATTTTCTGATACGCACCTGCCTTAATCTGCCTACCGACAAACGCATTGGAAGGACCTACGATGTCGTAACCCGACTTACCGGTCAACACCTTGCTCTCCAGCGTTTCATCGCTGTCATATACATCGTAAGTTACTGCGATACCGTGTTTTTTCTCAAACGCGGCAACCGTCTCGGGATCGACATATTCCGACCAGTTGTAAATGCTCAATACCTTTTGATTATCGGTTTGAGCCGCCTTGTCGGCAGAAGTTTTGTCCGAGCCGCCGCAGCCGGCCAGTGCCAGCGCAGTCAGTACGATGAGGGGCAGATGTTTGGTCATTATCATTCCTTGCGTATCCGGTTGAAAATAGAGAGGCATTATAAAGCAGGCAAGCCCGAGCGGATAGGCTTCATTGTTAAAAGATATCGCCCCGCTTGAGGCCGTCTGAAAGATAGGTTGCAGTCAACTTAAAACCTTTCTGCCGATAGCTTGAAATATGGTTTTGCGGTAAGATAACGCCCATTCGTTTTTAATCGCAACGCGCCGTCCGGGCCGTCTAAAATCCTTGTAAAAAATTTATCGAGACATTATGAAAACCACCGAACTACGCCAAAAATTCTTAAAATTCTTTGAATCTAAAGGCCACACCATCGTCCGCTCCTCCTCGCTCGTGCCACACGACGACCCAACCCTGCTGTTTACCAACGCAGGTATGAACCAATTTAAAGACGTATTCCTCGGCTTTGACAAACGCCCCTACAACCGCGCCACTACCGCGCAAAAATGCGTACGTGCAGGCGGCAAACACAACGACTTGGAAAACGTAGGCTACACCGCCCGTCACCACACCTTCTTTGAAATGATGGGCAACTTCTCCTTCGGCGACTACTTCAAACGCGATGCCATCCACTTCGCTTGGGAATTCCTGACTTCCCCCGAATGGTTGAACATCCCTAAAGACAAACTGTTGGCAACCGTTTACGCAGAAGACGACGAAGCCTACAACATCTGGTTGAACGAAATCGGTATGCCTGCCGAACGCATCGTCCGCATCGGCGACAACAAAGGTGCGAAATACGCATCCGACAACTTCTGGCAAATGGGCGACACCGGCCCTTGCGGCCCTTGCTCCGAAATTTTCTACGACCACGGCGAAGAAATCTGGGGCGGCATTCCGGGCAGCCCTGAAGAAGACGGCGACCGCTGGATTGAAATTTGGAACTGCGTATTTATGCAGTTCAACCGCGACGAACAAGGCAATATGAATCCACTGCCTAAGCCTTCCGTCGATACCGGCATGGGCTTGGAGCGCATGGCCGCCGTCATGCAGCATGTTCACAGCAACTACGAAATCGACTTGTTCCAAGACCTGCTCAAAGCCGTTGCCCGCGAAACCGGCGCAGCTTTCAGCATGGAAGAACCCAGCCTGAAAGTCATCGCCGACCACATCCGCTCCTGCTCCTTCCTGATTGCAGACGGTGTCTTGCCTTCCAACGAAGGCCGCGGCTACGTATTGCGCCGCATCATCCGCCGCGCCGTGCGCCACGGTTACAAACTAGGCCAGAAACAGGCGTTTTTCTACAAACTCGTGCCCGATTTGGTGAAAGAAATGGGCGCCGCGTATCCTGAGTTGAAAGAGAAACAGACACAGATTATGGAAGCCTTGCGCGCGGAAGAAAGCCGCTTCGGCGAAACGCTGGAAAAAGGCATGGGCTTGTTCAACCAAGTGCTCAACGGCATGAAATTCCTGAAACTGGAAAGCTTGTTGCCGCAAGACGGTGTAGGCAAACCTCTGACATTGAAAACCGCAGATGGTGTGGAATTTACCGCCGCTTCCCGTGTTGCTCCGAGCAAAAAGCAAATCGTTATCCGTCCTCGAGTTTCAGGCAGCCTGAACGAAGGCATGTATATCGATTTGCAGGCTGCTTTGGAAACCGCCCATATTCCCGACGCGAAAAAACCGTTTGCCGAAGCCTTGAATACCTACTTGATGGACAACATCGCCAACAGCAAACTCGTTATCGGCGGCGAACACATCTTCAAACTCTACGACACCTACGGTTTCCCCTACGACCTAACCGCCGACATGGCGCGCGAACTGGGCATCGAACTGGACGAAGCAGGCTTCGAGCGTGAGATGGAAGCCCAACGCACACGCGCACGCGCCGCACAAAGCTTCAAAGCCAACGCTCAACTGCCTTACGAAGGTCAGGACACCGAGTTTAAAGGTTATAGCGAACGCCAAACCGAATCCAAAGTCCTCGCCCTCTACAAAAACGGCGAGCAAGTCAACGAATTGAACGAAGGCGACGAAGGTGCCGTCGTTATCGACTTTACCCCGTTCTATGCAGAATCCGGCGGCCAAGTCGGCGACGTCGGCTATATCTTCGCAGGCGAAAACCGCTTTGAAGTACGCGATACCCAAAAAATCAAAGCGGCCGTATTCGGCCAATTCGGCGTACAGACTTCAGGCCGTCTGAAAGTCGGCGACAGCGTTACCGCCAAAGTGGATGACGAAATCCGCAATGCCAATATGCGCAACCACAGCGCGACCCACTTGATGCACAAAGCCCTGCGCGACGTATTGGGCGAACACGTTGAACAAAAAGGCTCTTTGGTTACCGCCGAATCCACCCGTTTCGACATTTCCCATCCTCAAGCGGTCACTGCCGAAGAAATCACCGAAGTAGAACGCCGCGTCAACGAAGCCATTTTGGCCAACGTTGCCGTCAACGCAGCCATTATGAGCATGGAAGATGCCCAAAAAACCGGCGCCATGATGCTCTTCGGCGAAAAATACGGCGACGAAGTACGCGTACTGCAAATGGGCGGTTTCTCTACCGAATTGTGCGGCGGTACACACGTTTCACGCACCGGCGACATCGGCCTCTTCAAAATCATTAGCGAAGGCGGTATTGCCGCAGGCGTACGCCGTATCGAAGCCATCACCGGCCTGAACGCACTCAAATGGGCGCAAGAACAAGAGCGTTTGGTGAAAGACATTATTGCCGAAACCAAAGCCCAAACCGAAAAAGACGTACTGGCGAAAATCCAAGCAGGCGCGGCACACGCCAAAGCATTGGAAAAAGAATTGGCACGCGCCAAAGCCGAACTCGCCGTCCACGCAGGCGCCAAACTCTTGGACGATGCAAAAGACTTGGGTTCAGCCAAACTCGTTGCCGCACAAATCGAAGCAGATGCCGCAGCCCTGCGCGAAATCGTGACCGACTTGACCGGCAAATCAGAACAAGCCATCGTATTGCTCGCCGCAGTCAACGACGGCAAAGTCTCCCTGTGCGCAGGTGTATCCAAACCGTTGACTGGCAAAGTCAAAGCAGGCGATCTGGTTAAATTTGCAGCCGAACAAGTCGGCGGCAAAGGCGGCGGCCGACCGGATTTGGCACAGGCGGGGGGGGCGGATGTTTCCCAAGTCGGCGCGATGCTGAATTCAGCAGAAGGCTGGGTTAGAGAGAAGTTAGCTTAATTCTTTGATTAAATAAGAAAGGTCGTCTGAATTATTTCAGACGACCTCTGTTATAAATTGTTTGAAGGTAAATAAATGCGTATTAGAAAAGGCCGTTATTTCCTCAGCCGAGTTGTAAAAATTAATCTTTCTCAGGAAAATTTGATAGATGCAATTTGTAATCCTGCAATTATCAAAGTTGGAAAATATAACTGGACAATAACGGATATGATAGACAAAAGGGATGATGAATCTTTACCTTTTATCTATGGTAGATTGGTTAAGTACGCTGATGATACTCAGGACGTAGTGGATGAATATAATCACACACAAGACCAGTCGATGACAGCAAACCTTGTCAAAGCATCTTCCCCATTTGTTTATTTACCTAGATTTTCTGGATTGTGTTTCTTGCATGTATATAACGGTATAGAATCCGAAACGTTTCCCCGTAGGTTTAAGAAAATTATAGAGGATGCTCGTAATTTAAAATATAACGATTTATTGATAGAGTGCGATGTAGATGCAATTTCTGACTACGCTTCTTTCCGTAATAAAATCATAATGATTAAAAAAATTACTCAAATTGAAGCTACCGTATCTCCCCCTAATCCTCTGTTTGGCAGAATTTGGAAATCTTTAAAAGAGACCTTGGAAAAAAGGAATACAAGTACACTTAGAATTAATGAGGAAAGCGAAAAAAGAGAAGGACTAAAAACAAATCTTCACGACTTGGTTAATAGTATTGAGAAAAATAATATATCTAATTACAAGCAAGAAGTTGCATTGCCTGATGCTGCTATTCTTATGGCAGCAGATGGTTACGGTACAGGAAAAGTTGCAGGGGAAGATAATAATGGAGAAATAATAGAAGTAAGGACTAGAGATGTACAAAAAAGTTTTCTATTTGAAAAAGATCCATCCCCGGATTTCTTAGCACGAAAAGCTAATGAAGAATTTATAAAAGTTAGTGAAGAAAGAAAAATGGAGCATTAAATTTGAAAGAATTTATTAGAACATTTTTTATTAGTTTTGAATTTCTTACAATTTTATTCAGTATATTTGTATATATATTTTTTGGAGAAGTCTTAGAGAATTTGTTAAAAACGATAGCATTAAACGAAGATATGCTTAAATATATTTTGCCCATTCCAGTTGCAATATTCTGCTGGATTTTTAAGGATGGGGGAAAATTTCTCCTTCGTGATACAGAGTATGCAAAAATATTGGTTCACTTAGAAGAATATAAAAAATTAAAAATATGTTTTTATGTTGGCTTTATTCATGCGGTATCTTCGTTAATAATATGTATTATTTCCGCAGTAACTTATCAAAAGACGGCATTGCATACAATAGCTTTTTGTTGCGGCGTGCTAGTTTTATCAATTGTTGCAATTAGCTTTTATCTCGCTCATGGGGAGATAAAAGACATTTTTGTTAAAAGCTCTTCATAATTGTGCATAAGATTGTTTTGCAAAATCAACGAACTCACAGCAAGTGTGGTTTTGAGTAAGCCGTAGCTTGCATTCCCATCAACCGCGTGCGTGGCTACGCCATACACCCTACCTGCGGGCGACGCAAACCTTAAGTTAAGGTGTAGGGTGTGTGCGGTACGCACGCACGCGGTTTTTGTTGCTACCGAATGATTCCAAACCATGCCGTAATCCAGTCAGCAGCAAACGCAGCTTGGGTCATGTACCAACAAAACTCAATATCAAAGGCCGTCTGAATTTCAGACGGCCTTTCTGTTTTCATTTCAAGCTGATATTTAAGCTTTTTATTCAATCATCTAACAATCAATCTTTCTCAACCGTAAAAAACAGTTCTTCCTGTTTCAAAGCATTACCGTCTGCATCGGTCAATGCTGCTTCTGCTGCGGAAAACTTGATAACAGCAAGGCTGAGGCTGCCTTGCTCAGTCAGTGCTGTGTTGAGGATGACGCCTGCTTCTTCTTCGCCGACTTTGACGACAATACCGGCGGCTTCCAAAGAATCGCCGCTTAATACGGCCAAACCGCGTTTGACTTGGCCTCGGTATTGGGCGCGGGCGATGATTTCTTGGCCGGGGTAGCAACCTTTACGGAAATGGACTGCGCCGATGATGTGTTGGTTGAGCATTTGGGCAACAGCCGCTTCTTTGGTTGCAGCGCAAATCCACGGATAGCCGCTGCGGATTTCGTGCAGGTTCCACGCGTTTTCGGCTCCTGCTTGATATTCGGCTGCGTTTTCGGCTGCTGAAATTTTCAGACGGCCTGTGTGCGGCAAGGTAATTTCTACGGTGTTTGCTTGAATTTGGGCTGGGAAAGACAGTTGCGGTTCGGCAGCGGGATGAGGCTCTGCATTGTCTGCCAACTCGCCGCTGACTGCTAAATCAGGCATAAGCTCGAAGACGACTTTTGCACGCAAGACAAACATTCTCAGGCGTTTGACGATGGCTTCGGTCAAATCTTGAGCCATGACCAACAGTAAATCTTCTCCGCGATTGATGACCAGCATATTCGCCAACACACGGCCTTTAGGCGTATTGTATGTGGCGTAACATGCCTGACCGGAAGCTAAATTATTAATATCGTTGGATAATTGGCCATGAAGAAATGATGCTCTGTCTTCACCGCTGACACGGACAACGCCGAAAAAAGGCAGGTGGGTTTGCATAATCGACTCCTTAAATAGTAGATGCTGAATTATCTCCCAAATTGCCGCTTATTATCAAATAAATAAATTCAGGCCATCTGAATGTTTCAGACGGCCTGTTGTTTGGATTCAAGCAATCAAAATTATTTGATGCTGACTTTGCGGATAATCACGGCTTCGGTCGGTACATCTTGATGGAAACCGCGTGTCGCTGTTTTCACTTTGCTGATTTTACGGACAACGTCCATGCCGGAAGTGACTTTACCGAAAACGGCATAGCCGTAGCCTTGAGGGGTTTTGCTTTTGAAATTCAAAAAGTCGTTGTCGGCCGTATTGATAAAGAACTGGCTGGTTGCGGAATTCGGATCGCCGGTGCGCGCCATGGCGATGGTGCCGACATTATTTTTCAGGCCGTTGTCTGCTTCGTTGTTGATGGCTTTATCGGTGGACTTTTGAACCATTTTCTCGGTAAATCCGCCGCCTTGAATCATAAAATTGTCGATAACGCGGTGGAAAATCGTGTTGTCGTAAAAACCTTTTTTGGCATAATTGACAAAGTTTGCCACGGTTTTCGGCGCTTTGACTTCATCCAACTCCAGTTGGATGTTGCCCATATTGGTTTCAATCACGGCATGGGTAACCGCTTGCGCTTGCACGGAGAGTGAGAGTGCGAGGGCGCACAGGGTCAGTTTGATGGATTTTTTCATATGTCTTCTCGAATGATGTATTGTGAAAATGGAATATTAACCTTGTTTCGCGTGAAATCCATAAAAAACATGTAAGATTTTTCAAGCAAAAAACATAAGGCAATCAAATCAGGCCGTCTGAAAAGGGATAAAAAACAAATTCTTGCTTTTTATCATTCCCTTTCAGACGGCCTGCTATTACGGTCAAACCAAAATCAGATTAGAAATCCAATTCCGCTTTCAGCCAATAAGTGCGCGGCATACCGGCGACGGCGAAGCTGCGGTCGAATTGGCCGCGCTGAACCTGCCAGTAGTTTTTGTTGAACAGGTTTTCTACCGAGCTGCTGACGGTCAAAGTATTTTTACCAAGCTTGGTTTTGTAGCGCGCGCCTACGTCAACCAAGGTGTAGGACGGGAAGGCGTATTGTTTTTGCGTGTCTTGGTAAGACTTGCCGAAATATGAAACATTGCTGTTCAAGGTCAAGCCTTTAGCAAACGGGGTATCCCACTCGACACCTGCTTTGGCAATTACGCGCGGATTGGCGACTTGTACGCCGTTTACCAGCATATCGCGTGAATTTGGGTAGTCTTTCACGGTCGATTGCAGATACATCAGGCCCAAAGTCGGACGCAAAGTATTGTTGAGCAAGTTCGCGTAGGTGTTGAACTCAATACCGCGGCTACGCTCCATGCCTTGCTCGTCGCCGGCTGCGCCGCCCAAAGCTTTATACGCTGCGAAGTCTGTTTTGCCGGTGGTAGAACCGCGCCAGTAACCCGGACGTTTGATTTGGAACGCGTTTAACGTGGTCACGAAATTACCCCAGTTTTTACGCACACCCACTTCAAACTGACGGCTGACACGCGGTTTGGACATGGTGGTATTGCCGTCATCGTCGGTTTTGATATCGGCAGGCTCCAAGTCTTCCATATAGTTGCCGTATACCACCAAATCGGGCTGCGGCACCCATGCAGCCATCAACATCGGACTGAAGCGTTTGGCATCGCCGCTTTGTCCTGCTTTTTTATCGGTATATTCAACCGCTTGGAAACGACCGCCCAAAGTCAGACGGTATTTGTTGTCGGCAAAACCCAGTGTGTCAGACAAAGCCAAGCTGTTGACTTTGATATTGGCATCAAGATTGGCAGAGCTTTCCCAATCGGTTGCATAGTCCGGTTGGAAAGAATCAAGTTGCGCTGCAATATCGCCGCTTGCAGAAATTTTCGCACTGCTGCTACCTGCTGACAAACCGCGCGTAGTGGCGCGTTGACGGATAACGCGGTCAAAAGCCGTACTCCAGTTGTGCGTTACAGGGCCGGTTTCAAATTCGCCTCGCGCAGACAGGTTCATGCTTAAAGTGCGGAAGTATTGGTCGGTCAGACGGGCCGTACCGGTGTTGTAGTCATAGTTGCGGGCCGTTACTTTGCCGCTGGCGTTTGTGTTTTGCGCATCGGTACAAGTACTGGTGGCATTCAAACATACAGTAGGGGAAATCAGCGTACCGTAATAACGCGCTTTGTTGTAGCCGATACCGCCTGTAATCTGTGCATTGTCAAACGCATCCCATTCAAACGTCAGCATATTGGTTTGGCCGACGGTGTTTTGCCAGTTCCAAGAAGGCAGCAGGTTGGTTTTACCGTCAGGTGCGTCAAACAAGCGGCCGTTGGCGTTTTGAATATCCTGAATACGTGCGCGGCCACCGTTGGTTTTGCGTTTCGCGTAGATGGAATCGAATGCCATACGCAGTTTTTCGCCGCGATAATCGGCATTCAAGGCAAATTCTTTGTTGTCTTCGCTGTAACCGTGGCGCGGGGTGTCGCCGTGGCGCAGTTTACCGTTGGCGCGTACGCCGAATTCTTTGTTTTCGCCGAAGCGTTGGCCCAAGTCGAACGTACCTTGGGCGCGATTGTTGCTGAACCAGCCCAAACCGATTTTGCGGTTGCCTTCGTCGGCGGCTTTTTTGGTTTCGATATTGACGGAACCGGATACCGCGCCTTCAGGGTCCATGCCGTTTACGGCGGTGGACGCACCTTTAATCAGTTGCGCGGAGCCGACTTGCACGCTGGCCGTACCTTGCGTACCGTACATGCCCGCCAAACCATTGACGCTGAATTGGCGCGCATCAAGTTGGTAACCGCGGAAGTACAGACCGGTCAAAGTATTGCTTTCGCCGCCAAACTGCCAAGTCGAAGCGTCTTTTTTCGCTACGGCATCCACCAAAGTACGCGCTTCGGTGTTGTTGAGGGCTTTTTCGTCGTAATTGACCACGGTAATCGGCGCGGTAAAGGCATTGGCTTTACCCAATACGCCCAAATTCACACGGTCGCGCATATCGCCGTCGCTGGCAATAGAATACGAGCGTGCGGCCTTCACGCGTTTGGCGTCGGCGTGGACTTTGACTTCCTGCACTTCTGCATGGGCTTCGGGAGCAGGGGTGGCTTCATCGGCGGCGTAGGCGAATGCGCTTGCAACCACAAGCGGCATCAGGGCTAATTTGCTGTTCATAAATTCCTTCTGAGTTGAAATATTAATAATTCTTATATCGGGTAAAAAATTACAAAGTAATTTAGCTTTGCGATTATATTTGATAAGATTCCTACTTTCCACAAAAACAAATAAGAACTGTTTGTAAATACAAAAATACAACAGTTTGAAAAACTATTTTCATAGTGATCATAATTCAATAAATTCGCCGTCCTTTCAGACGGCCTTTACGACCCTTTCAGAGAATACACCCATGCAAAAATGGCAAACCGAGCTTTATTCCTCACCGTCTTGGCTGGTGCAGACCTTGTTGATGGTCGCCGCAGCTTCGGCGGTGATTCTGTTTTTTGCACGCAACACGCGTTTCGGGCGCGAGTTCAGCTATATTCTGCGCCTTTGCCTGACGCCCAAAAGTGCAGTTAAAGTATTGCTGCTGATTACGGCGATGATTACGCTGCTGCTGACCGAAGTGCGGTTGAATGTTTTGAGTACCTTTATGTCCAAAGGGCTTTACGACTCAATGCAGGATTTGAATGCCTCCGCGTTTTGGATGTTTGCGGCGATGAATGCAGGCGTGGTGTTGATACGGGCGTTTAACAACGTCGTCAACGACTTTCTCGATCAAGGCTTGGCGATTAAATGGTCGGAGCGGCTCAATAAAGTTTTGACTTCGCGCTGGCTTGCCGACAAAAACTACTACCGCCTGCAAATGCGCCGTCATGCGCCGGACAATATCGACCAGCGTATCCAACAGGACGCGCAGGAATTCATCGCTTCGACCATCGAATTTGTGCGCGGCATGGTCAATTCGGTCGTTACCTCGCTGGAATTTGCCGTTGTTTTGTGGGGCTTGGCGGGCATCCTGACCGTGTTCGGCTTCGATATTCCGCACGGCATCGTTTGGTTTGTCTATATGTTTGTGATTTTGGCGACCTTTATCGCCATGTGGATAGGCAACCCTTTGATTCGTTTTAATTATGAAAACGAAAAACTCAACGGCGACTACCGTTATTCCCTTGTCCGCGTGCGCGACCATGCGGAAAGCGTCGCGTTTTACAACGGCGAAAAATACGAACACGAACAGCTTGCCGACCGCTTCAAAGCCATCATCCGCAACCGTTGGCGCATCGCGCGGCAAAGCGTCTGCCTGAGCGGCTTTAACGATATGTTTACCAACGGCATCAAGCTCTTCCCCATTATTTTGCAAGCCCCGCGCCTGTTTGCCGGACAAATCAAAATCGGCGACATCCAGCAGACCGTCCAAGCCTTCGCACGACTGCAAAGTGCGCTGTCTTTCTTTCGAATGTTCTATGACAAGTTCACCGCCTACCGCGCCCGATTGGAGCGTCTGTACGGCTTTTTGCTGAGCACGGAAGAAAAACACGCCGCACAACAACCTGAGCTTACCGAAGTTTCAGACGGCCTGATCTTAGAAAACGTTGCCCTATACCGCCACAACGGCGAAGTTTTATTAGACGGCATCAACATCAACCTTAAAAGCGGCGATTCCCTGTTGATACGTGGCCCGAGCGGTTGCGGCAAGACTTCCCTTCTGCGCGCGCTGGCAGGTCTTTGGCCTTTCGGCAGCAGCGGTAAAGTCAGCCATCCGCCGCACCAAGACATCCTTTTCCTGCCGCAACGCCCCTACACGGCGCAAGGCAGTCTGCGCGATGCGATTTGTTACCCCGACATTGACCATCATCACCCCGAGTTAGCCGAAGCCATGAATACCTGCCGCTTGGACTACCTGGTGGACAAATTGGATAAAACCGACGACTGGCAGCACAAACTCTCGCCGGGCGAGCTGCAACGCGTCGCCTTCGTCCGCGCCCTGCTCTCGCAGCCTAAAGTCATCCTACTCGACGAAGCCACTGCTGCCTTGGACGAACCGACCGAAGCCATGCTCTACCGTGCTTTAAAACAAAAACTGCCCGACACCATCATCATCAGCATCGGACACCGCAGCACGCTCAACGAGTTCCATGATTTATGCCTTGATGTCGGTTATGTACAATGCTGAATTAAGGGCATACCAAAGGCCGTCTGAAACAGTGAAAAACGAAATCTAACGATTTTGTCATCGCCGTTTCAGACGGCCTTTTCAAACGCTATGGCATGTTTATTTGCTATACTCTGCATTGTGTTAACGTCGCCTAAAGAATATTGATGAAAACCCTGGCCCTCATTCCACATTACAACCACCCGACCACCATCAGCTACGTTGCCGAAACCATGCGCGGCTTCGGTTTAAACGTTTTAATTGTGGACGACGGTTCACGCGAAGAATGCAAACCTGTATTGCAGGCTTTGGTTTCAGACGGCATCGATGTCCTTTACCGCCCTATCAACGGCGGCAAAGGCGCAGCGGTCAAAACCGGCTTGGAATACGCCGAAGAGCATGGTTATACCCACGTCTTGCAGGTTGATGCAGACGGCCAACACTGCTTAAACGACACACCCAAACTCCTTGCCGCTGCGGAACAAAATCCCGAAGCCGTTGTCTGCGGTTGGCCGCAATACGGCGACGACGCGCCCAAAGCACGGCTTTACGGACGCAAAATTACCGACTTTTGGAATATGCTGCACACTTGGTCATGCGACATCAAAGATGGCATGTGCGGCTTCCGCCTCTATCCGCTTGCACCCGCGCTATCCGTCGTCCGCGAAGAAACCGTAGGCGACCGTATGGACTTCGATACGGAAATCCTTATCCGCCTGTACTGGCGCGACGTCAAACCGGTTTGGATTAAAACACCCGTCCAATACGCCGCCGACGGCGTGTCCCACTTCGATGCCTTTGCCGACAATGTCCGCATCAGCAAAATGCACACACGGCTGTTTTTCGGTATGTTGAAACACCGATTGGGCAAAGTTTTCGGAAAGGCCGTCTGAAACCATGACCGACCATAAACAAACCCATTGGGCGGCGCAGCCCGAACGCGGCAGCCGCTTGTTTCTCGCCCTGACCACGCTGATGGTGCGCCATCTGCCGGCCTTTTTGATGAAGCCGTGCATTTGGTTTGTGGTGCTGTATTTTTATGCAACCGCGCCCAAACCGCGCCGTCATGTCTTACGCTATCAAACCCGTCTTCAGACGGCCTTTCCCCATACCGTCCTGCCGAAACACAGCGTATTCAAACAATTCGTCGCATTTGGCGAAGCGGTTTGCGACCGTTTTGCCGTGTGGCAACGCAAAATCCGTTATGAAGATTTGGTGATTGAAGATCCGGACGACATCTATTCGCAAGTCAAGCGTAACGAACGCGGCCAGATTTTTGCCTGTTCGCACTTAGGCAATACCGAAGTTTGCCGTGCGCTGGTGTCGCACCATAAAGATTTCAGACTCAATGTATTGGTGCACAGCAAACACGCGCAGGCATTTAACGAGGCATTGCAAAAAGCCGGCGCAGAACATATCCGCCTGATTCAGGTAACCGATTTGGACACTACCCTGATGATGGAATTGAACCGCCGTATCGAAGACGGCGAATGGATTGCCATCGCGGCCGACCGAGTACCTGTACGCGGCGAGAAAACCGCCGACATTAATTTCTTAGGCCACACGGCCCCTATGCCGCAAGGCGCATGGCTATTGGCTTCGCTTTTAAAAACGCAGGTAAACACGCTGTTTTGCGTCAAACAAAACGGCCGCTATCATTTGAAATTGCGCCGCTTTACCGATACTTCCAGCTGGAAACGCGGCAACCGTGAGGCTGCCGTTAAGGATGCAATGCAGGGTTTTGCCGACATTTTGGCGCAAGAATGTGCGCAAAATCCGCTACAATGGTTCAATTTTTATGATTTTTGGGGCGAAGACGCCGTCTGAAACCATCACACTCACTTTTTTAAGCCATGAAAAAACACATCTATTGCCAACACAGCTTTGAAACCGAAGTTCCTTTTTTTGACGTAGATGCCATGCACATCGTGTGGCACGGCAACTATGTCAAATACCTTGAAACCGCACGTTGCGCTTTTCTGTCTTCCATCGGTTATGACTACAACGAAATGGGGCGGCAGGGGTACAGCTGGCCGATTGTGCAGATGAACCTCAAATACATCCGCCCTGCCCGTTTCGGCCAAAAAATCCGCGTTGATATGGACATTGTCGAAATCGAAAGCTGCCTGCGTATCGATTACACCATTTACGATGCCGAAACCAATGAAAAGCTGACCCGCGCTTCGACTACCCAAGCCGCAGTTTCGCTTTCAGACGGCCTGATGCAGTTTCAAACGCCGGACAGCTGGTTGGAAGCCGTCAAAAGACATCCGACATTTAAGACCGTCTGAAAAATTTAACGATTAAACCAATCTTTGTCTGTGTACAAACATTACCCTTTATAATTTTAAATTTCCGTTTTCAGACGGCCTTTGTCCTCAAACCGCACACATTATGCTACTGAACCTCAACCGCTTTGCCTTTCCTGTTTTCTTAAAAGAAACCCGCCTGCTTACCGCCCTCGCCCTGCCCATGCTGTTGGCGCAAGTGGCGCAAGTGGGCATTGGTTTTGTCGATACAGTAATGGCCGGCGGCGCAGGCAAGGAAGATTTGGCCGCAGTGGCTTTGGGCAGCAGCGCGTTTTCTACGATTTACATTACCTTTATGGGCGTGATGGCGGCGTTGAACCCGATGATTGCCCAGTTGTACGGCGCGGGTAAAACCGAAGAAGTCGGCAAAACAGGAATGCAGGGCATTTGGTTTGGCTTGTGTTTGGGCGTATTCGGCATGTTGTTGATGTGGGCGATGATTACGCCGTTCCGTCATTGGCTGACATTGAACGATTATGTCGAAGACACGATGGCGCAATATATGTTCTTCACCAGCTTGGCAATGCCGGCCGCCATGATACACCGCGCCCTGCACGCTTATGCCTCCAGCTTGAACCGTCCGCGCGTGATTATGTTGGTCAGCTTTGCGGCGTTTGTGTTGAATGTGCCGCTGAACTATGTGTTCGTTTACGGCAAATTCGGTATGCCTGCTTTGGGCGGCGCAGGTTGCGGCGTGGCAACGGCAGCGGTATTTTGGTTCAGCGCATTGGCTTTGTGGCTTTATATCGCCAAAGAAAAATTCTTCCGCCCGTTTGGTTTGACGGCAAAAATCGGCAAACCAGATTTGACGGCTTTCAAACAGATTTGGAAAATCGGCGCCCCCATCGGCTTGTCTTATTTTTTAGAAGCCAGCGCGTTTTCGTTTATCGTCTTTTTGGTGGCACCATTCGGCGAGGATTATGTCGCCGCGCAACAAGTCGTCATCAGCCTGTCGGGTATTTTGTATATGGTTCCGCAAAGCGTCGGCTCGGCAAGCACGGTACGCGTTGGCTTTTCGCTCGGGCGGCGCGATTTTTTGCGGGCGCGTTATATTTCAGGCGTTTCATTGGTGTTGGGCTGGATGCTTGCTGCCTGCACCGCGCTGCTCTTGGTCATCTTTCGCTTTCAGTTGGCCGGTATGTACACCAACGATGCGGCAGTATTAGGCATTGCCGCGACTGTTTTATTTTTCGCCTCCCTATTCCAATTGGCAGACGCCACCCAATGTATCGCTTCATATGCGCTGCGCGGCTATAAAGTGACCAAAATGCCGATGTTCATCCATGCCGTGGCTTTCTGGGGTTGCGGCCTGTTGCCCGGCTACCTGCTTGCCTATTATGCCGATATGGGCATTTACGGCTTCTGGACCGCGCTGACCGTTTCACTGACGATTGCCGCCATTGCATTGGTATGGTGCTTGGAGCTTTGCAGTAAAGAGAGGGTCAGATCGCATAAGGCCGTCTGAAATTTCTTTCAGACGGCCTCCATTGATATTTCATTTACGGCTTATTCACTCTTAAGGAAAAAAATGTTTTCAACTCCCATTATAGAAAAACTTGCTTACTATGTTTATTGCTTGATTGACCCTAGAGACGGCAATATTTTCTATGTAGGAAAAGGCGTGGGCAATCGCGTTTTCCATCATGCCCTAGGTTCATTACAAGAAACAGAAAAGCCAAGTGATAAAATTGCTTTGATTAGGGAAATACATAAAAGCGGAAACCAGCCCGTGTATTACATTCTGCGGCACAACATCCAAACAGACAAACAGGCTTTTGAATATGAAGCAATGGCAATAGACCTACTCTCCCTAGTCAAGCCGAGCCAGCAGCCGCTGACTAATATTCAAGGGGGTGCGCATTCTTCAGAAGTAGGATTAATGAGTTTGTCGGAATTAAAACGAAAGTATGATGCTCAAGAATTAAAAACTGATAAACCCATTGTTTTAATTACGATTAATAACGAATATGAGAAACTAAAAAAAGGCATTAGATCTGGGAATATTCCTGAAGCCAATAGGGATAAGGAAATTTACGAACGCACACGGAAATATTGGAAAATCGGAAGCCGACGTGAAAAAGCAAAATATGCAGTTGCAGTCTATCGCGGCTGGACATTGGCAGTGTATGAAATCGAAAGATGGATTTCTGCCGACGATATTATTCAAGGCCGTTGGATGTTTGAAGGCAAGTCGTTACCAGAAGGCTCCGACATTTATGAAGAAATCGTGAATAAGCTGACCTATTCTTCCCAAGAAAATTATAAAGCGCCCCAAAACCCCATTACCTATCGTAATTGTTAAATAGTAAGTTTTCAGACGACCTGAATCCACAAAATCACAAATCATCATGCAACCCATCCAATACCAAACCGACCTTACCCCTTACAACACTTTCGGCCTCAAAGCCCAAGCTCAAGCCTTTATCGCACTCGAACACGCCGACGAGTTGCGCGACATCGTCCGGCTGCCCGAGTTCGACCGAGATACTGTTTTATGGCTCGGCGGCGGCAGCAATATCCTTTTGATGGAAGACTACGCCGGTCTGGTTGTGCATATGGAAAACAAGGGAATACGCAAAATTGAGCGTTCAGACGGCCTGGTTTATATCGAAGCGCAGGCCGGGGAAATTTGGCATGATTTTGTTTTGCATACGGTTGGACTGGGTTTGAGCGGACTGGAAAACCTCAGCCTGATTCCGGGTACGGTCGGCGCATCTCCGGTACAAAACATCGGCGCATACGGCGTTGAAGTCAAAGATGTTATCCATAGCGTACGCTGCTTTGATTTGAATACAGAAACCTTTGTCGAGCTTTCCAATGCCGATTGCGATTTTGCTTATCGTGAAAGCCTGTTCAAACAGGAAGGCAAAGGGCGTTATGTGATTGTTTCGGTTGTATTTGCGTTAAAAGAGCATTTTGTGCCGAACTTGGGCTATGGCGATTTGGCGGCCGCGGTTGCCCAGCTGAGCCAAGGCCGCGAGGCGACGGCCAAAGATGTTTCCGATGCGGTGTGTGCAATCCGCAACAGTAAACTGCCTAATCCTAACGTACTTGGTAATGTCGGCAGTTTCTTTAAAAACCCAGTTGTCAGCGCTGAAAAAGCGGCCGATTTGTTGCAGCAATACCCCAATATGCCACGCTATCCGCAGCCTGACGGTTCGGTCAAACTCGCGGCCGGCTGGCTGATTGACCAATGCCGTCTGAAAGGCCATCAGATCGGCGGTGCGGCCGTGCATGACAGGCAGGCTTTGGTTTTGGTGAATAAAAACAACGCGTCCGCGCAAGATGTCCACCAGCTGGCGCAATATGTTTGTAATACAGTATTTACTCAATTTCAGGTAGAATTACACGCAGAACCCAACTGGCTGCCGACTTCATACAGCCTATAAAACAAAGGAGTGTATCCCATGCCGCGCATTGCTAAAGTCAACACTTACACACGAATCATCAATGCCAGCCTCGCCTTGTTCAACGAAGAAGGCGAGCGCAATATCAGCACCAACCACATTGCCGCCCACTTGGGCATCAGCCCGGGCAACCTCTACTACCATTTCCGCAACAAAGACGAAATCATCGTCCAATTATTCAAGCGTTACAGCGAGGCCCTGCTTGCCTATCTTAACGAAGCCGTGTTGCCGTCTAATGTCGAAGACTCCATTAACTACATGGCCGGTATTTATGATGTGATGTGGGAATACCGTTTCCTTTTCAGCGATGTGAATACCCTGCTTGCCCGCAGTGCCGAATTATTGGGCGAACACAATACCTTTACCCAAGCCAAAGTGTCCCCACTGTTGGTTAACCTGCTGACCCAGCTCAACGGGCTGAACATCATCAGCGCAGACCAAACCGCCATGAACGACCTTGCCGTCAATATGTGGATGGTGACGAAATACTGGTTCGACTTCGACAGCTCCCTGCGCGGCCGCGCCAAGTTGACCGAAGATTCCAAAGTACGGGGCATCAGCCGCACACTCAGCCTGTTGCGCCCTTACCTCCTGCCGGAACACCGTGCCGAATTCGACCAAAAAATCGGCAGCAACCATTAATTTTTCCATACAAAGGCCGTCTGAAAACGTGGCTTTAACCAAGTTAAAGCTATTTTCAGACGGCCTGTTAATTTTCGGATGCTTTATTTATGCACCTTCCCGATATTTCCATTCTCGGCTTAGGCTATCTCGGCCTACCGCTGGCACAAAAATTTTACGAGCAAGGCAGTCAGGTAGCCGCCGTCAAACGCAATCTAACCTCCGACGACATTAATCTGCCGATTGAGCTCGACATCATCGATTTGAATCAAGACGATCTTTTTCACAGTTCGGCCTTGTGGCAAAACCACATCAACAAGCCGACATGGTTTTGCCTGCTTCCGCCTTCGTCATTAAACCATTACGCCGATACCCTGAAAAAATGGATTCAGCTTGCCGAGCGATGCAAGGTACAACACATCATCTTTACCGGCAGCACCAGCGTATATGGCAACCAAGTACGCGTATGCGATGAAACCACGCCGCCCGATCCGCAAACCGAATCCGCCCGTCAAATCCTCGCGGTTGAGCAAGCCTTGCTGGAAAGTGCCGTCCCCCATATCGACATACTGCGACTGGGCGGGCTTTACTCTGCCGACCGTCACCCCGTTACCAAACTGGTTCGGAAAACACGCATTCAAGGCGGCAATCAACCCGTCAATATCCTTCATAAAGACTTGGCCGTCCAAATCCTTTTTCAGACGGCCTGCCAAGCAGACGGCAAACGTATCCGCAATATTGTCGAACCCCGCCACCCAAGCCGGGGCGAATTTTATACTGCCGAAGCGGCCAAACTCGGGCTGCCGGCTCCTGATTTCATCGTTGATGATGAAAGCAACGGCAAAATTGTAAATACCGTTTGCGCAGACGGGCTAAGCCTGTAAAATTGCGACTCAATCCATTCATCCGTTTCAGACGGCATTTAGAGTAAACCATGTCCGCCCTATTTCCCATTATCAACCACCTGATACAGCAAAATCCGGAGCAACAGCGCGAGCTGTCTGAATTTGCAGGCAGCATCATCTGCATCAGCCTGACCGGTTTCAGACTGACCGGACGCATCAGCGAACAAGGTTTTCTTGAAACCGCAAACGACACCGCCGACACCAACATCACATTCCACAACAGCGCCATCCAAAAAATCCTCCAAGGCGGCCAGCCCGGCGTGGGCGATATCAGCCTCGAAGGCGACTTGGTATTGGGCATGTCCGTCCTTCCTATTTTGGGTGGACTGCGCTATTATCCGAGCGAAGATTTGGCGCGTGTATTCGGTCATGTGGCCGCAGAAAGCATCAGCTCGCGTGCCGGCGACATCGGCCGCACCATGAAAAAAATCGGCAAAAGCATTGCCGAGCAAATCAGCGACTTTTCACGCGAACCAGAATCCCCTGTTATCGACCAAGCCACGCTTGCCGCATGGCTGGAAGAAGTGGACAAACTGCGCGACGACGTTGCCCGCTTAAACGAACGCCTCGACCGCCTCGAGCGCGATATCTGGATAGATTAAATACTTAATTTCAGACGGCCTATTACATGAAAAGCCCATTTAAAAACATCGGTATCGTTACGCGTCCCAATACACCCGAGATTCAAGATACCGTCCACACATTGGTTTCTTTTCTACGCGAAAACGGCTTTACCATCTATCTGGATGAATTGAGCGTAGAAGAACACTGCGTCTATATCCAAGATTCCGCCTACTGCGAAACCGTCAACAAAGCCCAGCTGGGCAAATACTGCGACCTCGTCGTTGTACTCGGCGGCGACGGTACCTTCCTCTCCGCCGCCCGTGAAGTCGCCCCGCGCGCCGTACCCATCATCGGCATCAATCAAGGCCACTTGGGCTTTCTCACCCAAATCTCGCGCGACACCATGGTTGAAGGCATCCGCCCCGTACTAGAGGGCAAATATCTGCCCGAAGAACGCATCCTCATCGAAGCCAGCATCATTCGTGACGGCGAAACCATCGAACGCGCCCTCGCCCTCAACGACACCGTACTGTCTCGTGGCGGCGCAGGCCAAATGATCGAATTTGAAGTCTTTATCAATCAAGAATTTGTCTATACCCAACGTTCGGACGGCCTGATTATTTCCACACCGACAGGTTCGACCGCCTACGCGCTTGCCGCCGGCGGCCCCATCATGCAGGCCGGTCTGCACGCCTTCACACTCGTGCCCATCTGCCCGCAATCCATGACCAACCGCCCGATTGCCATCTCCGACACCAGCGTGATCGAAATCCTCATTACCAAAAGCGGCGACGCACGCGCACATTTTGACGGACAATCCCATATCGACGTGCAAAACTTCGACCGCATCATCATCCGCCGCTATCACAACCCCTTGCGCGTCCTCCATCCCACCGATTACCAATACTTCAAAACCCTGCGCCAAAAGCTGCATTGGGGCGAACAATTGATTTAAAACCACTTCAATAAATAGGCTGACCATGAAAACCATTTCCCAAACCTTAATCATCGCGCTGTGCGCCCTTTCCTCCCTCTCCGTCTCCGCACACGGCATGCACAAAAGCAAACCCTTGTCCTTTGAAGAATTGCCGAAAATCTGCCAGCAATACTTTACCCGTGCGGATGCGTGTTACCAAAAAGCAGGCAATAAAGCATCGTTTCAACGCGACAACACAAAATACCTGCGCCAAATCCTGCCTGCTGCCGACGTAGGCCAACGTGAACGCATGTGCCAAATTGCCATGGATACATTCGCCGAAAAAACAAAAAACTTGAGCTGTGAATAAAGACCTCTGTCTTAGCTCTAACAATTTTTGATTTCATAAAAAGGCCGTCTGAAACATTGGATTGTTTCAGATGGCCTTTTTAATATTTTATAAC